>JAISSA010000244.1 GCA_031273365.1 Synergistaceae bacterium | reverse complement strand
TGACAGGGATGTTCGTCTGCGTATGTTTGATAAACTGCTTTCACAAATCGCTGAACATCCTTTATCAGTTATACCTGATCGATCACCGGTTCGAAAACTTCCACGCAGGAAGCGTTTTTATATGGCAAAAAAGGCGGTGGTTTAGTTCATCCCCTTAAGTTGACAGCAGTGAACAGACAATCTGCCAGTGTCCACAAATTAAAGAAAAATTAACGGGGTCAGGGGACTGAGAAAAATCCCCTGCGGGGTATGGGGGCGGTGCCCCATGTTTTTGGCTGAAGTTGTCGACAGTGGATGATATACAGGCGCTTTGCCTCATTCTCATTTTTCGCCCCGCGCAAAATCCAGCGCGTCACGAAAAATCGCGTCCAGGTCCATCTTTTTCCGGCCAACCGGCGCGGGAGGTTCGACGCTTTCCCGCAGCAGATCGTTCATACACCTCTCCAGCGAGGGAGAAGCAGTGAAATGTTCCCATTCATTTCTACACCGCTTCATTCGGATGAGGTCGTATATTTCGTCTTTCAGCGCTCTGTCGGCGAGAACCCCTTCCATGACCCGGTCGAAACGCATGGGCGGAACGCCGAGACCCAGCTTGATCCAGCGCATACACAGCAATGGGCGAAACGTGTAAAACCAGGTTTTTATCGAAGGACTGTCCGTTTCGTAACGGGCGCGGCTCCTCTTCATCAGGCCGCGGTAATGGTGCCAGGCGGCGGTCGGAATGAAACAGTTTCGGGCGAGCTCTCGAAGCTGCTGTATTGTGGAGCCTTTTTCCCTATACACCAGGGGCGAGGACAGCCATTCCAGCAATGACACGTTTGATCGATGGAAAAGCTTCAGCGCCTTGCGCAGTTCCCACCCATTAATATCCAGTTCGCCCACGGGGGTATTTTCCAGCCCCAGGTCCAGAGTGTCCGGTTTTTCCCCGGGCGCGACGCACAGGTACCAGTCCCGCCTGTGCAGGTAGATGAAACGCACGTCAAAATCGGAATCCTGAGACGCAAAATTCCATCCACGGCTGCCGGATTCGCAGGCGTAAAGAATCCTTACCTCATGCCGGGCCTCAGCTGCGTCCAGCCTGAGCTGAATCGCCTCCAAAGTGCTCTCCCCCACGTCAAAACCCTCCGCGAACACGGATTTATCATGCGGCGAGGCCGGCGCGGCGCGGCGCCGCATACCGTAACAGGAAAGCAGACAGCTTCGGGCAAACTCCGCGTCCGGCACGCCGTGAAAGGGAGTCGTTTCGTACAGGGCGTCCACGGCCTCCAGGCGTTTCAGAATGCGGGTCTCTATCTCGTCCCTGGTCAACCGGCCCTCTTTGACGGCGATAAGCTCCTGCCGCCCTTTCAGCGGAAAACGCACGTTCCCCGTCGTCAGCAGCTCTTCCATTTGCATGATGGCCCGCAGCGCGTGGGAAAGCGCCTTGAAATCCAACCCCTGGTTTTGTTCGGCCTCCTGCGCGCGGACGCCGAAACGCTCTACAGCCGTTTCGATCCGGTGCAAAAATTCAGTCATGCGAATCGTTCCATCGTACAGTTTCCCGCAGAGCCGCAGCGCCGGTCGTCCGTTTATTTCCTGCTGCGTGCAAAAACGCCCGTCGCCGCAGGTCTCGATCAGGGCCTGAAGGTAGTCGGAAAACCGTTCCTGCGGCCCGGGATGGGGGCAACGTTCCCGCAGGAACGCGGCAACGGCTCTCAGCGCGCCGAGGCGGGAACCCTTTATGCCGTACTTTTTCGCCTGTTTTACGCTGTACTCCACGTAAGTCCTTCCGTGCACCGTGTCGATGAACCGCAGAGGGGCGGAAAAAATGGGGTCCAGCATGGCGTCCCGGCATAAGGTGCAGGCCTTGCGGGACGGAGAAAAAAGAACGTCCAGCGCCCCCGTGTCGCCGGCGGGCAGAAGCTTCGACAGCCAATACCGGAGGGACCAGAGATCGATATCCACGTCCTCGCAGGTGTTTTTGCCCCCCTCCCCTGTGGAAAAACGCAGGCTTTTCGGAGCTTCCTCCAGAATCAGCGACTCCGCGGACGGCAGGAAAAGCCCGCGCACGTCCACGTCCGATTTGCCGGGAACACGCGTGCCGTACAGCGTCGAACCATAGAGCGTCAGGTAGACGAGCTTTGCCTCGTTTTCTGCGCAGAGAGAACGGGCTTTGTCGATGATGAAATCTTTCAGTCCCGGCGCGATGACGTTGTTTTTTGAGGAAAAATTCGGAGAACACGGGGATACGGAAGGCATTTTATTCACCTGCTCCGGCGAAGTCGGGCGTATGCGGCTTGAACGGGTACATGTGCCGAAGCCATTCGACGGCTTCATCCCTTGTGCGAAGTTTTCCCGCCCCGATGGCGACGTCCAGTTCCTCCAATATCCGGCCGACCTGGCGGCCGGGAGGAATTTGCAGAATGTCCATGACGTCGTTGCCGTCGAGCCACCGCCGGGCAGGGCCTGACGCGAGGTTGTCCCGCACTTTGCGGAAAAGTTTTCGCGCGCTCAGGATGTTTTCGCCCGTGCCCATAGCGCCCCTGACGTCGCAGAGCGCGAGGTCGAAAAGTCGCTCTGCGTCCGCCCCCATCTGACGGAGCAGCTTCACGCAGGTGCGCTCCGTAAAGTCTCCGCCGGGCAGCATATGACGCCGAACGAGAGAAGCGACCTGTTCCGCGATCTTCCCCGGTACGGCCCACGCGGTCAGCATGTCGGCCGCCATTTGTTCGCCGGCCTGCTCGTGCCCGAAGAAACAGACGCGCTCATATTTGGGGTGCGCGCGAACGGACCCGGGCTTGCCGACGTCATGGAGCAGGGCGGCGAGCGCGAGCACGATATCCTGTTTGTCGGGGCGCGTCCCGATCGCCTTTTGCGCCTCGGCCGCCACGCGAAAGGTGTGCGCCAGCACGTCGCCCTCGGGGTGAAAGGCGGCGGGCTGCTCCACTCCTCGCATGGCCTCGATTTCCGGCAGGAGCGTCGGCAGCAGGCCGTAATTTTCCAGCAACGTCAAAAAATCGCAGGGGCGCGAGGCAAAACCCTTCAGGAACTCCTTCCCATAGCGCTCCCCGGGGATATTTTCGAGCGCCGGCCGATGTTCCCGTATGAACTTTTTCGTCAACGCCTCCGTCTCGAAGTCGATCTCGAAGCCCAGCGTGCAGGCAAAACGCAGGAGCCTGACGACGCGGACCGGGTCCGCCTCGTAAACCTCGCAGGGCGACGCGCCGGGCGCGGGCACAACGCGAAGGACGCGCCGTCGAATGTCCCGAGCCCCGCCGAAGGGGTCGATGATCTGGCCGTCGATGTCCATGGCGAGAGCGTTTATCGTGAAATCGCGGCGTCCCAGGTCTTTTTGAATGGACCCGCCCGTCAGAAGGGTGATCTCCATCGACGGAGAGTCGAATTTCTGCATCCGTTCAGGCTCCGCGCGTTCAGCTTCGTCATGGCGGTCACTCGGCGCGACGCCGGAGGGTTCAGGGCAGCCCCCCGGAGGCGGTCCCGGCAGAGACGTACTGACGGTGTAAAACGGGGGCCTGCCCACCACGGCGCCGCCCACTTTGGCGACGAGCGTTTCCGCGTCGGCCTCCCCGCAGACGATGTCGACGTCCATGGGGTCTCTCTCCAGAAGGAGGTCGCGAACGACGCCCCCGACGAGCCACGCGTCCGCGACGCCCCTTCGTTTCAGTTCGTGCAAAAAATAGAGAAATGGAGGCAGGCGCGTCACGAGCCGACTTCGGAGATCCAGCGGTCGATGAGGCGTTTTCTGTCCGCTGCCGCCTTCTCCCGGTCGTAGCTGATCAGCCTGATCCTGCCGCGTGGAGGCAGGCCTTTCCCGGCGGACACGTCGCCGCGCACCGGGAAGAAGTACGTCTTTGCGCCGACGATGGCCCTCTGGCCTTCCCTGCCGATGATCCAGTCCACCAGAGTTTTGGCTTGGTCCGGGTTTTTCGCGCCCTGCAGGATGGAGATGGCCGCGGCCTCGAAGCCGACGCCCTCTCGGGGGAAGATCACCTCCACGGGGAATCCCTCGTCGAGCAGCTTCAGAAACGCGGGGGTGAACTGGATGGCGATCTGCGTCTCGCCGAGGGCCAGGCTCTGAGAGGGCGCGGTGCCGCTCTGCGTGTAGGCTTGAATGTTGGGACCGAGGGCCTTCATGAATTTGAAAGCGCCCTCCTCCCCCCACAGCGTGATCAGCGTCTGAACCAGGGCATACGACGTCCCCGAGAACTGTGGAGAGGGCATCTGGATCATGCCTCTGTACGCGGGGTTCAGAAGGTCCTCCCATATACGCGGCGTCGGTTTGCCCGCCTTGTCGAGCTCCTGCTTCAGGACCCCGAAACCCAGCGGATTCATGTAAAAGGCGTACCAGTAACCCTCCGTGTCCCTGAAGACGGGGGAGAGCGCTTTCGCTTCTTTTGCGGCGTAAGGCTGGGTGAGCCCGCGCATTTTGGCCAGAACGTGGTTCTCGCTGGGAGCGCCGAACCAGACGTCCGCCCCGGGATCGGCCTTCTCCGCCTCGATGCGGCTCATCGCCGGCCCAGCGGAAAGGAATGCCGTCTCGACCTCGATGCCCGTGGCCTTCGTGAATGCCGCGAGGATTGCCCTGCTGTTCTGCTCGTCGACGCTGGAGTACACGATCAGCGGCGCGGAGGACGCCATGCCCGACGTCAGAAGCGTCAGCGCCAGAGCGGCAAGCCCCGACAGGATGAATTTCTTCTTCATTTCAATCCCTCCGTTCATAATGAACCCCGCGAGCGGGGCGGCCGTCAGAACAGCGCTGCATAACGGCGTTATTTTAACATGCAAACGTCCGGGCCCGGAGGGGCAGGTTCACATATTTCCGGGGCTCTGCCCCGCGCCCCGCAGGGGATTTTTCTCAGTCCCCTGACCCCGTTTATCGAGGTAATTTTTTTATTTGTTCTTCCACACGATTTCTGCGATCTGGACGGCGTTGGCGGCGGCGCCCTTGCGAATCTGGTCTCCGCAGACCCAGAGGACAAGGCCGCGGGTCGGGTCTTCGGCGCTCTCGTCGCGGCGGATGCGTCCGACGTGGATCAGGTCCTGGTCGGACGCGAAGAGGGGCATCGGGTACACCTTTTCCGCCGGAGCGTCCAACACCTTCACGCCCGGCGCGTCGCGGAGGATGGCGCGCGCCCCGTCCGGGGAAAGAGGACGCTCCGTCTCGATGGTCAGGGACTCGGAATGGCTGCGCAGCACCGGCACGCGGACGCAGGTGGAGCTGACGCGAAGGTCGGGGCAGTGCAGGATTTTACGCGACTCGTTCCGCATCTTGAGCTCCTCCTTCGTGTAGTCGTCCTCGGAGAACGCGTCGATGTGGGGGATCAGGTTGAACGCGATCTGGTACTGAAAGGTCGAGACCTCCATGGGCTCTCCGGCCGCGTACGCGCGGGTCTGGCTCTCCAGCTCCTCCAGTCCCTGCCTGCCCGCGCCGCTGACGGCCTGGTAGGTCGACGCGACGATACGCCGGAGCCCGGCCGCCCGATGCAGAGGGCAGAGCGC
>JAISSA010000180.1 GCA_031273365.1 Synergistaceae bacterium | reverse complement strand
AGGCTCTGTGCCATGCGCTGGATAATCCGATCGGGGCTCCCGCCCTGAAAGATCTGGCCCGTGGAAAGAAAGATATCGTTTTTCTGGTGGAAGACGCCACGCGAAACACCCCTCTCGATAAAATTATGCCTGTCGTCACAAACTACCTCAACCGTCACGGCGTCTCCGACGACGCCATGAGCTTTCTGACGGCGCCCGGAACCCATCGGGTCATGACTGAACGGGAAATCAGAGAAAAAATCGGCGACGAAATGGTCCGTCGTTTCAGGGTATATCAGCATGACGCTACCGTCGCGGAAGACATCGTGGACCTTGGAGTGGTGAACCTGAGAGTTTCAGGCTCCGCAAAGGTCGGCGGCGGAGATTTTCGGATTCCCGTCCACGTCAACCGCCGCGTGCTTTCGGCGGACCTGCTGATCGGGCTTGGGAACATCGTGCCGCACAGTGACGCGGGCTTTTCCGGAGGGGCGAAGATCCTGCAGCCCGGCGTCTGCGATTTCGTGACGACCTCCGCTACCCACGCCGCGGCGGGCTTGTGCCCTGACATCCCTCTTGGCATGGTGGAGGGCAATCCCTGCCGGGAGGGGATCGAAGCGGTTGGGCGGAAGGTCGGGCTGTCTTTTATTCTGAACGTCGTACAAAATTACGAGGGCGGCGTTGCCGGCGTTTTCGCGGGAGACTTCATCAAAGCCCACCGCGCCGGGGTCGCCCTGTCCCGGACTTCTTTCAGAGTGGACGTTCCCGAACCCGCGGACATCGTCGTCGTCAGCTCGTCCCCCGCCGACCTGGACTACTGGCAGGCGAGCAAGGGACTGATCAGCGCATACTTTGCCGTCAAAGAGGGGGGAACGATCGTCTTTGTCGCTCCCTGTCACGAAGGTCTGGCGCATAATCATCCCCGTTTCCGCGAATGGCTGGCGCTTCCTCTCGCGGAGGTTCTGAGGCGATTGCGCGCCACCTCGCCTGAGGACGTGGATGCCGACGTGGTCTCCGCCGTGCTGGCCGTCTGCAACTGCCGCGTTCGAGACAGGGCGCGCGTTTTCTTCGCGGGCGGGGGCCTGACGGACGAAGATCTCCGGGCGCTGCAATATATCCGCCATGCAACCGTTCAGGAGGCTCTGGACGAAGCCCTGCGGCAAAAACCGAACGCCGTTGTCGGAATTTTGCCCAAAGGAGGAATTTCGCTGCCGATGGTGCGTTTTTAATACATCTTCAAAATCGGAAAGAGGGCGATGCCAATGTACCTTACGGACGAGGAAAAACGAATTCTGGACGGCGAACGGGGAGAGGGCGGGAGGAAAGCCATGGAGCTTCTGGTCGCTCTCGGAAAGACCTTCGACGCGGAAAAACTGATCCCCGTCACGCGCACTCACGTGGCTTTGAGCGGACAGGAGGGGGATACGTACTGGTGCGAGCTGCTGGTGAACGGGGGAGCGACCTGTAAAGTGCCGCCGTCCACCAATCCTTCCTGGGACGTCGAGAACCTGACGAAGCTCTACGAGGTGACCCCGGAAGAACGCGAACTCGGTGTTCGTACGATCGATGTCTATCGGCGCATCGGGGCGAAACTGACCTTCAACTGCGCCCCGGGTCTCGGAAGCAATGCGCCCCTCTTCGGCGAGCACGTCGCGTTTTCGGAGTCCAGCGCGACGCCCTACGTGAACGCGGTCCTCGGCGCGCGCAGCAACCGGGAGTCCTCCGTCAGCGCTCTGGCGGCCGCGGTCATCGGAAAGACGCCCCTGTACGGTTTTCACCTGCCCCAAAACCGGCACGGAGAATTTTTCGTCTCGGTGGACGCGGAGCTAAACGAGCCCTACGACTGGGGGTTACTGGGATATTACGTCGGTCGGTTTGCCGGCAGCCGCATTCCCGTTCTGAGTTTTCGAAACCTGCCGCGGAAACCGCGCCCGGAGGAATTTCTTTATTTCGGGGCCGAGGCCGCCACGAGCGGAGCCGTCGCCATGTACCACTTCGCCGGTATTACGCCGGAAGCTCCAACAATTGAGGCGGCGTTCGGCAACAAAAGAATCCCGGAGGCGGAACTGACGGTTCGAAGTGACGATCTGGCGGAGCAGGAGGCGACGCTTTCCGTGGCAAACGCCTCGGGGGCGATCAATCTCGTCATGCTGGGCTGTCCGCAATACAGCTACGATCAGCTTTTGGAGACGGAACGCCTCATGGAGGGCCGCAGCGTCCACTCCGAAACGGCGTTCTGGATTCTGACCTCCGTCGACACGGCGGAACTGGCCGCGCGCTCCGGAATGCGCGGACGGCTGGAGGCGCTTGGAGTTCGGCTGGCCGTCGATACCTGCATCGACGAACCCTGCTGGAAGTCGTTCGAGGGAGGACTGGGCGTCACGGATTCTCCCAAATGCGCTTATTACAGGGAACGCCGGGGACAGCCCTTCGTTATCCGCAGGCTGTCGGAATGTGTGAACGCGGCCATTCGAGGGAAGGTGTGACGGGTATGAGCGGGAAAGTCTCGAGCGAAGGGGTCCGAACGTACAAATGCCGTTCTATCGTGAAGGGGGCGGGTAAAGTATCGGGTGAAGCCATCGTATCGCGGGGGGCCATGTGTTTTTACCTGTGCGATCCCCAAACCGGGACGGTGATCGAGAGGAACCACCCGATCCAGGGCAGGAGCATCGCCGGAAAAATCCTTGTGCTGGAGTCCGGAAAAGGCAGTTCCGTCGTTCAGGTCGACGGCTTTTATCAGCTCTGGACAAAAGGCGCTCTGCCCGGGGCGATCATTTTGAGAGAGGCGGAACCGGTGATCGTCTCCGCGGCCGTCGTGGTTGGGACAACCATGGTGGACAGGGTGGAAGGAGACGTCTATGAACTGATCCATGACGGGGACTTCGTCGAAGTCGATGCGGACGCGGAGGAGATTCGAGTCGGCACTGACATGCTCCCCCTGCTGAAGCACGGAACGCCGGATAAATCTTCCTGAAAACGCGCATTTTGATACTTTTCTGCTTTAATATATGAATAGTATGTCGCAGTGAATAAAATCGTGGCGATGAGAGGTGAAAGGCTGAGAGCGGAAATATGCGGGCGGTGGCGCGATGGAGAGTTGATCGCTTTGTGAGTTTTTTGCTGTGCACCTTGAGGAGGGAAAAAAATGAAACGCCAGAAGTTTTTCGCAGTGTTCGCAGTGTGCCTCGTCCTTTGCGCAACGGCGCTGCCGGTGTCCGCCGCGGTCGAATACACGATCAGGGTGGGCTCCATCGTGTCGGACACTCACCCGGACATGGTGGTTATGAAGAGCACCTTCGTTCCTTACGTCGAGGAGAAATCCGGCGGCCGAATTCGGGTCGAACTCCACCCGAACGGAGAGCTCGGCGGGGACCGTGAGCTTACCGAGTCGGTACAGATGGGGACGTTGCAGATCGCGCTTCCCGCCACGTCGGTCCTGGCGGGGTTTGACAGGCGATTCCAGGTGCTGGACCTCCCGTTCCTCTTCACGACCCGCGAGGCCGCCTTTGAGGCTCTGGACGGGGAGCTCGGGGCGAAGCTGAACGCTCTGCTGCCGGCCAAAGGCTTCGGCTGCCTGGGTTACATCGAAAATGGATTCCGCCACATCACCAACAGCAAAAAACCCATCACGCACCCGGACGACCTGAAGGGCGTAAAGCTGCGGACAATGGAAAACGCCATGCACATCGCGTTCTTCAGGCGACTGGGGGCGAACCCCACGCCGATGAGCTTCGGCGAGCTTTACACCGCCCTGCAGCAGGGCACGGTCGACGGGCAGGAGAACCCCTTCACGCTGATCTACGAGTCGAAGTTCTATGAGGTGCAGAAGTACGTCTCGGCGACGGGGCACGTCTTCTCCGTCGTAATGCTGCTTTCCAACAAAAAATTCATGGATTCCCTGCCGGAGGACCTGAGGAAGGTCGTCGAGGATGCCGCCGCGGCGTTCGTGAAGGAGCACCGCAGGGTCATGCCCGGCTCGGAGGAAGAGAACATGAAGATACTCGGGGAAAGCGGCATGACGCTCAACGAGCTGACAGCCGAGCAGAAAAAGCCTTTTGTGGAGGCCACCGCTTCGGTCTATCAGGAATTCGAGGCCGACCTGACCAAAGAGATCATGGAGCTGGCCAAAAAGGCGCAAAAGTAGCCAGAGCCGGGGACCGCAGACTTCCCGGGTTCGTAACCGTTCAAGCCCATGGAACCCCCAACATCGGATGTTTCAATCCCTGTCATGGCGGAGTCGGGCGTATGAGGCTTGAACGGGTGCCCGGGTTCTCACCGCCCAGCTGGAGGACATGTATCCGGCCTGGCCCTGCGCCGGCGTTGCTCTGAACCTGGAGCGCGGGGGGGGCCCCCGGGAAGGATGGAGGCGGCTTGAGGATGACGCTCAAAAAATTCCTGAACAACTTTGAAGAATATTTTGTGGTTTGGACGATGGCGCTGATGACGATCCTCGTTTTCTGTCAGGTCGTCATGAGGTACATTTTCAGAAATTCCCTCTCCTGGAGCGAGGAACTCGCGAGGTTCATATTCATCTGGCTTTCATGGGTGGGCGCCAGCTACGCCGTGAAAGAGCGCAGTCATTTTCGGGTCGAGATGTTCGCCGACCTGCTGAAGGGCTGGTTCAGAAAGGTTTTTGAGCTGCTGATCCTTCTGGTCTGGTTCGGTTTTTCCGTCGTTATGGCCAGGCTTGGAACGCAGCTCATGACCTTTCTTATCGTAAATCCCCCAAAGTTTAAAGGTGTATTAGCCTGGAGTTCGGATTTCTAATGCTTTTAAAATGCTACGCTCGTAGCTCATAGAATCAAGAAGTTTGGTAATGTCCTGGCTGCTCA
>JAISSA010000116.1 GCA_031273365.1 Synergistaceae bacterium | reverse complement strand
TGGCTGTCGGATCAATATTTTGCGGCGAAACTGTAAGCGCCACCCTCAATTTTGGTGATTGCGACCTCCTTCACGGGGTTGTTGTTCCTGAAGGAGATGTGCCCCGTCACGCAGTCGAGGTCGGTGGCGGCCATTTTATCGATGATCGCCTGGTACGATTCAGGGGTCGCCCCGATCGTCACGCCGTCCGCGGCGGCCTTTTTGATGGCGTCGAAGAGAATGAGAGCGGCGTCGTAGCCAAGCGCCGCAAGCGAGTTCGGAATCGCGCCGAACTCGGCCTCGTAGTTTTTACGGAAATCCTGCACGAGCGGCGAGGGGTCGTCGCTGAAGTAATGGTTCGCGAAGTGCAGCCCCTCGAAGACCGAAACGTCAGCGCCCTCGATCTCCAGAATGCCGTCGGCCCCGTCCACGCCGAGGAAAGTGGCGGTGATGCCGGCCTTCCTCGCCTGCGAAGAGAGAAGATATACCCTGTTGTAGTAGTCCGGCAAAAACAGGACGTCGGGGGCGAGTTCCGCTATGCGCGTAAGCTGCGCGTTGAAGTCCACGTCGTCGGTGGTGTAGCTCTCGGCGGCCACAACCCTGAGCCCAACCCCGGCCGCGCTTGTGCTGAACGCGTTATAAAGCCCGGTGGAGTAGGCGTCGGAGACGTTATAGATGACGGCCGCCGTCTTCGCGCCCAGTTTTTCAGCGGCGAACCGCGCCATCGTCCCTCCCTGGAAGGGGTCCTCGAAGCAGGCGCGGAAGTAATTTTTCCCGTAGCTGGTCACGTCCGGATGGGTGGCCGTGCCCGTGATGCCGGGAATGTTGTCGGCCGCTGAGGCCTCCGCCACGCCGAAAGTGGGCGCGCTCGTGACCGGCCCGATGAAGGCCGCGACCTCGTCGGCCGTAACCAGTTTGTTGTAGGCGGTCAGGGCCTCCGTGGGATCGCCCTTATCGTCGTAGATGACCAGTTCGATCCTGCGGCCGGCGACGCCGCCGGCGGCGTTGAAAATCTTCGTGCAGAACTCCACGCCGTTGCGAAGCAGACTTCCATACATGGCCACCCCACCGGTAAGCGGAGCGATGACGCCGACCCTGATCGCGTCCTCCGTGGCCCCAAAAGCCGCGTTGCCCCAACAGAACGCCGCAATGAACGCCCCTGCCAGAGCCCTCCCCATACTCTTCCCCGTCATAATCTTCCACATGTTAAACACACCTCCGGTTAAGCAGAAATATAGAGCTATTTATTGTCATAAAACGAAACATAAAGCCACTAATTATTATTTTAAGGCCGTTTCCGTTTATTCGATGAACTTTACAAGCAAAAATTGATATTGTCAACAGGGCCGGATGGAAAAAATGGAAAAACCTGACAAAAAAACCTGACAAACAATGTGTGAGCGTTCGGCGTCGTCCGGCTTGACCTTTAAAATTCCGGTGTGCTACCCTTGAGTCCGGCGCCGGGTTATGAATCTTCGGCGCGGGGGGGTTAATTGTGATGCTGGAGTCCGTTCTTTCCGCGGTGTCCTTGTCTGTGGACGCCTTTGCCGTGGCGCTGTGCATAGGAGCCTGCGTGATCGGGGCGACTGTCGGGACCGCTTTTCGTATGGGGCTTGCGTGTGGAGTCTTTCAGTTTTTCATGCCCATCGCCGGATGGATTCCGGGGGCGTACTGCGCCGCTTCCATCGCTTCCGTCGACCACTGGATAGCCTTTGGGTTGCTGGCCTTTGTGGGCGGGAACATGATCCGCAGTTCGTTCTCTGCGCCCGGGAAGTGCGATTCCACGGACCCGACGCGATCGATGAAGCTGCTTTATCTGGCGCTGGCGACGTCGATCGATGCCCTTGCCGTAGGGGCCAGTTTTGCGCTTGTCCAGAAGCCCGTTCTGCTGCTGTCGGGCTGTGCCGGATTCGTCACGGCGCTGCTTTGCTTCGGCGGTGTGCAGGTCGGCCGGCTGGCAGGCCAGCTTTTGGGCAGGCGAGTCGAGCTGGCGGGAGGACTGCTTCTGTGCCTGATCGGCCTGAACATTCTTCGGGTCCACCTCCGGGCCTGACGGGCCTTTCGCGTATTCGTAAGCGTTCCTTACGCGCGTTCCCGATGTGTTCGAATATGAAGTTTTATGCCCTTTTACGCCTATATCGTACGGTGTCGTGACGGGTCGCTCTACACGGGTTGGACGGACGATCCCGAAAGAAGGGTAAGGGTTCACAACGAGGGGCGGGGCGGTCGCTATACCCGCTCGCACCTGCCGGTGACCCTTGTGTACCTGGAGGAACATGCATCCAAAAACGCGGCGATGAGCCGCGAGCGGGCCATAAAAAAAATGAGCCGGGGGCAAAAAAACCTGCTGATAGAAGCAAAAACACGAACAGGCGTTCCCTGACTCAGTCCCCGCGCGGCGGTCTGTACTCGGGCACCATCCGGTGAAGCAGCTCGGACACGGGGCTCGATTCTTTCAGGCTCTCCTCCAGAAGGGCCGGCAATTCATCCATTCCGGCGTCCCCGGTTCCGGTGTCCCCGGTCAGCAGCGACGAGGCGAACACCTTTGGGTGCGCGGTCGGCTGCACGGTGTCGGGGTCGTAGAAGAGCTCCTCGAACAGCTTTTCTCCGGGGCGTATTCCCGTAAAGACGATGGAAATGTCCCGGCAGGGCTGGTAGCCGTGCAGGCGGATCAGAATTTCCGCCATCTCCGAGATCAGGAGCGGCTCGCCCATGTCCAGCACGAACAGCTCTCCCCCCTTGCCCATGGCCCCGGCCTGGATGACGAGGCTGACGGCCTCGGGGATCAGCATGAAATAGCGTTTCATCTCCGGGTCCGTGACGGTTACGGGGCCGCCGGCGGCGATCTGTTCCTCGAACTTTGGAATGACGCTGCCCCGGCTCCCCAGGACGTTGCCGAACCGCACCGCCATGTAGACGGTCTTCGGAAAACGCCGCTGAATGCCGCTCAGCAGGAGCTCCGCGACCCGTTTGCTCGCGCCCATGACGCTTGACGGGTTGACGGCCTTGTCGGTGGAGATCAGGACCATTCTCTCCGTCCCGAATTCGCCGGCCAGCTTCGCTATGGTCGCGGTTCCCAGCGCGTTGACGCGCAACGCCTCCCGCGGGTTGCCCTCCATCAGCGGGACGTGTTTGTGGGCGGCGGCGTGGAAGACGACATCCGGGCGTCGTGTCCGGAAGACGCCCCGCATGGCCGTCTCGTCCGCCACGTCGGCGACGATGGGGTGCAGCGGAATTCCGGACGGAAGTTTGTGCAGGGCCTCCAGCAGGAGGTACAGAGACTGCTCGCCGTGCCCCAGCAGGACGACCTCCCGGGGGTTGTTCAGGAGGACCTGGTGGACGATTTCGCTGCCTATGGAGCCGCCCGCGCCGGTGACCAGAACACTGCGGCCCCGCAGGTAGGCGGAAATTCTGTGGATGTCGATCTGAACGGGCTCGCGCCCCAGAAGGTCCTCGAGGCGAATGTGGCGCAGCCTGCTGACGGAGATATGCCCGCCCGCGAGCTCGCGCAGGCTGGGCAGCACGCGGACGCTGACGCCGAGGGGTGCCAGCATGTCGTAAAGCGCGCGTATTTTTCTGCCGTTGGCCGACGGAAGGGCGACAAGGACGACGCTGACCCCGTGCTCGCGTATCAGAGCGGGCAGGTCCGCGATCGTGCCCAGCACCGTGAGCCCCATAATGTTTTTTCCCTTTTTCCGGGGGTCGTCGTCGACGAACCCGCGGGGAAGAAGTTCTCCCGGATTTCTCAGCAGGTCCCTTGCCAGCAGCGTTCCCGCCTCGCCGGCCCCGACGATCAGCGTCTCGCACCGCTGCGGGGGCGACTGAAAAAACGGATGCACGAGCCGAAAGGAAACGCGAAGCCCGCCGCAAAAGAGAATTCCGGCAAAAAGCATGATCACGAGAGACGTGCGGGGCAACAGGGCAAAGCGCCACATATAGTGGAGCACGACGAACACAAACGCCGACAGAACGTACAGGCGCGCGAAGCGAACGTAATCCTCGAGGCCGGCCTGCGCCCACAGGGTCCGGTACTGCCGCCCGAGAAAGAACACCGGAAGCATGACGGCGGGGAAGACGAACATCACCCGCACGCAGTCGATCAGGTTGACGGACGGAATAAAAAGCGTGAGCCGGATGGCGTACCCCAGATAAACGGCAAGAGATAAAAAGACACAATCAAACAGAGCCACGTAAAACCCGTGGCCCGACAGTTTTTTCCATGTCTGAAAAAACGCGTCGAAAAAGTTGTTCAATATAATGCGCATTGCAGATTATCGTTTTTCGGGCGCGGCGTCAGATAATGAGTTTTTTGCCGCCTCCCTGCTGGCCGCCCAGTCGATCGAGCTGGCTCAAAACCGCCGCCGGAGCCACGTCGATCTTTGGCTTCTGCTGTTTCGCCATGGCGTCCGACACGCGCTTCTCATACTCCTCCATCGTCCTTCTGATGGCGTTGATATCGCTTTTGAGCCAGAGCAGAATCCCCCTTGCGGAGGCCTCCAGAGCCTCCCGAGACGGCTCCTGATCGATCATGCCCAGCTCTTTCAGGATCCTGTGCTCCTCCTTCACGGAGTCCAAAACGTCCTGATCGGAGATCAGCCCTTTTTTATAGAGAATCCGGAACATAATGTTAAAGCGGCTCTTCTGATTTTCCGACTCCATGGTCATTCCGTCCACGCGGGCCAGAAGCATGGAAAGAAGCTCGTCAAGTCCTATCTGCACAGGCATCTGTCAATTCCTCCTCGAATACTTGTAACATTCAAGCTCAGGGGGGCAGAGGGACGTGTCCCCTCGCCCGCTCAGCCCTGGGCTTCGCTGGCCCCCCTGAAACCCCCGATACCGTCCTGAGTACCTGCCAAAGTAAAGCTGAACGCACGGGGCTTGAACGGATACGAATACTTCACCTGTTTTTATTTTAGCACAGAGCGAACATGCCCCTCCCCGGAGAAATGGCAGGAAATATCGAAGAAATGGCGAAAACATGTAAAATTTATGATGTCACGCGTGCCTTCTTTTTCTCCTGCTGCTATACTGTACCAACGCTTCTTCCGGATCGGGATCGGGAACGGCCGGAAACGTCAGCCCCATTCGCCGGGCGCGTTGTTTTGGGTGATGAAATCGCTTCTCATTATCGCTTTTATCTCGCTTTTTATTTAATCTGAAAGGGGTTGTCGTTTTTGGAGAAGAAAAAGAGGGAATCGTTGGGGAGCCGTCTGGGGTTTATTTTTCTCTCCGCCGGGTGCGCCATAGGTCTGGGGAACGTCTGGCGTTTTCCCTACATCGCCGGCCGTTACGGCGGGGCGGCGTTCGTGCTGATTTATCTCGTGTTTCTCGTGTGCCTGGCCATGCCTGTCATGATCATGGAGTTTACGGTCGGGCGCGGCTCGCAGCAGAGCGTCATCGGCTCCTTCAGGGCGCTGCAGCCGAAGGGGTCGTTCTGGTCCATCTTCGGCTACTTCGGGCTGGCCGGAAATTACATCCTGATGATGTTCTACACCACGGTGACGGGATGGATGCTGGCCTATACCTGGTACAACCTGACGGGACGCATGGAGGGCCTGACGTCCGACCAGGTGGGGGCTTTTTTTGGAAGGCTGCTCGCGTCGCCGGACGAGATGATCGCCTGGCTGTTCATCGCCGTGACTCTTGGATCGCTGACCTGCATCGGCGGCCTTCGTGCGGGCGTGGAGCGCGTCACGAAGGTGATGATGTGCGGGCTTCTGCTGATCATGATCGCGCTGGCCGCGCGTTCGGTCACGCTGCCGGGTGCGGAAAAGGGACTTGAGTTCTACCTGAAGCCCGACTTCGGCAAACTGGTCGAAAACGGCATATGGAACAGCGTTTACGCCGCGCTGGGGCAGGCGTTCTTCACGCTGAGCCTCGGCATCGGCAGCATGGCGATCTTCGGAAGCTACATCAGCCGGGAACGCTCGCTGCCGGGCGAGTCCGTCGTCGTCACGGCGCTGGACACCTTCGTGGCGCTCTTTGCGGGACTCATCATCTTCCCCGCGTGTTTCGCCTACAACCTGGAGCCCAATGCCGGGCCGGGGCTGATCTTCGTGACCCTGCCCGTCATGTTCAACAACATGCCCCAGGGACAGGGTCGTATCTGGAGCACGCTCTTTTTCCTGTTCATGAGCTTCGCGGCCATGACCACGGTTGTGGCGGTCTTCGAGCTCCTCATCGCCAGCTCCATGGAGACGCTGCACTGGAGTCGAAACAAATCCGCCATCTTCAACTTCTTCGCGATTTTTATCCTCTCTCTGCCCTGCGTGCTCGGCTTCAACATCTGGTCGAGCTTCGCGCCTCTGGGCGAGGGGACCATCGTGCTGGACCTCGAAGATTTCATCGTCAGCAACAACCTGTTGCCCCTGGGGTCCATCGTCTACCTGCTGTTCTGCTGCTCGCGTTATGGCTGGGGCTGGGAAAAATTCACCGCCGAGGCCAACCAGGGCAGGGGACTCAAGCTCTCCAACACGCTGCGTCCTTATTTCACCTGGGTCATTCCCATCGCGATCGCCGTTATTTTCGTTTTTGGCTACATCGAAAAATTCTTTAAATTCTTCTAAATTTCTGAACCGGTGCTGACAGATTAAGGGCAAAACCGTTTAAAACCGCGGGGCTCCGCCCCTCGACAAAAAACCCCGCAGGGGACGCAGTCCCCTGACCCCGTTAATTTGCAGTCTGCAGGGGTATAATAATCTGATGTCTTCGGGGGACGAGGAGCTTTTCCTTTAATGCACCATCAAAGGAAAGGCTTCTGTCCTCCGAAAAATATTGGGATCGGAGTGGATGACGTGCAGGATGTAAAGGGGGAAACCACAGAGCTGACCGTGGAAAAGGTCTCCAGCGACGGCAGCGGCATCGCGCGTTCCGCCGGGGGAGTCGTTTTCGTCTCCGGGGCGCTGCCGGGGGAGGTCGTGGAGGCGGAGATCACTCAGCGAAAGAGGGATTTCGCGCTTGCCCGCGTCGTCCGCCTGAAAAAGGCCCATCCGCAAAGGGTCGCCCCGGCCTGCCCCGTTTTCGGCGTCTGCGGGGGCTGTCAGCTTCAGCACGCGTCCCGCGAGCTTCAGCTCGAAATCAAGGCCGGCATCGTGCGGGACGCCCTGACGCGCATCGGGGGCATCGACCTCTGCAAAGCCGGTTTTCCCGACATCGCCTGTATTCCCGGTCCGCAGCAGTGGGGGTACCGCAACAAGGCGTCCTTTCCCATCCGAAAAATCAGGGGCAAGCCCGTGGCGGGTTTTTACCAGGCCCTCAGCCATCGTCTGGTGCAACTGGAAAGTTGCCCGGTGAACGCCGAGCCTCTGAACCGGCTTTTTGCCATCGTGCAGAGGGAGCTGCCGGGCCTGAGTCTCGACGTTTACGACGAGCGCGAGCATCGGGGGGCGCTGCGCCACCTCATTCTGAGAAGCGGCCTTCATACCGGGGAGACCCTGGTTTCCCTCGTCGTCAACGGAAGGCTGAACGCCGCAAAGATGAAAAGCCTCATGGGGCTGTGTCGTTCGCTGAAGAACGTGACGACCCTGACGCTGAACCACAACTCGCGCCCCGGAAACGTCATCCTCGGGGATCGGACCGAGGTTCTCAGGGGGAATGGAACGATAACGGAGCGTCTCGACGAATGGGCGCTGCGGTGCGACACGACGTCGTTTTTTCAGGTGAACACGGAGCAGGCGGCAGCTCTTTACCGCCACGTTCGGGAGCTCGCGCAGGAAAGCGGGACCATTCTGGAGCTTTACAGCGGGGTCGGCTCCCTGAGCTGTTATCTTTCGGGGACTTTTTCGGGCTCGGTAAAATCGGTGACCGCCGTCGAGGAGTGGAGCGGCGCGGTCGAGCTGATGAAGGAAAACCTGAAAAACAACGGCGTCACGAACGTTCTGCCCCTTTGCGGCAGGGCTGAAGAGGTTATGATGAATCTGCGGGAGGGGTACGACGCGGTGGTGCTGGACCCTCCGCGAGGCGGCTGCGATCGCGTGGTTGCGGAGAAAATTCTGGAGTTGAGGCCGGCCCGCGTCCTGTACGTTTCCTGCAACCCGGCGACGCTGGCGCGGGACGTCAAAATTTTATCGAGCCAGGGCGATTACGGCCTGAAATCCGTGCGGGCGTTCGACATGTTTCCGCAGACGGTCCACGTCGAAACGGTCGTCCTTCTGGAGCGCGTGAGGTGAGCGTGATGGAACTGAAGCAGTTGGGGGAACGCACCTGGTACGTTCCCGGACGCGTCAATCTGGGATATTATGAAGAAGACGGCAGAGGTTATCTTATCGATACGGGTCTGGACGACGAGTACGGGCGAAAAATTCTGAAGCTGCTGAACGAAGAACGGAAGGGCGTGCCGCTTCGCGCCGTGGTGAACACGCATTCCAACGCCGACCACATCGGGGGCAACGCGTTTATCCAGAAGCGCACGGGCTGCGAGATCTGGGGGACGCGTCTCGAGGGGGTTCTTACGGAACGGACGTCGCTCGAGCCGTTTTTGCTCTGGTCGGCCTGGCCGTTCAGGGAGATCCGTGGAAAATTCATCGAGGCAAAACCCTCGAAGGTCACCTTCTTTGGGACGACGCCTCTGACGGAGGGCCCAATCATGGACACGGCGCTCACCGCGGTTCCGCTTCCGGGGCACTACCTCGAGATGTTTGGGGTGAAGACGCCCGACGGGGTCTTTTTTCTGGCCGACGCGCTGTTCGACCCCGCGATCCTTGCGAAATACCGCTTTTGCGTGATGGTCGACATCGCCGGTGCTTACAGGACGCTGACGATGATCGAGGGGACCGAAGCGGCGTGGTTCGTGCCCTGCCACGCGCCGGTGACGCGGGATATTCGCGAGCTGGTGCGGCAGAACAGGGAAGGGCTGGCCTGGGTTTCCGAGGCCGTGTACGATGCTCTGAGTGAAGGGCCGCTGAGTCGGGAGGACATTTTGTCCCGCGTCGGCATGGCGAACGCCCTGGAGATGGACGCCGCGCACCTGCTTTTGAATCTCACCTCCGTCAGCTCTCACCTGACGTGGCTGTCCAACGGCGAAAAGGTCGAGCCATTCGTAAAGGACTGCCGCCTCCTGTGGCGGCATAAAGAAAAAGAAGAAAAAGAAGGCCCCCCTGATGGGTTCTCAGGGGCCTGCCCCTGAGTGGGGCGCGGGGCAAAGCCCCGCAGATAACCTCAGGTTCAGGGAGGGGCGTGTCCCCTGCCCCCCCTGAACCCTCATATTACCCTGACTTAAAGCGTCCGAGCTACCAGCCGTTGCGGTGCAGGCGTGCCGCGCTCACGCCGCTGTGGGGAGCTTTGGTCTCCGCGCCGTAGCCCATGAGAGCCAGTGCGAAGACTTTGACGCCCTCCGGGGGGTTCAGCAGGGAGAGGACGCCCGGCTCCCGGTCGGGGCGGCTCACGATGTGCAGCCACACGCCTTCGAGGCCCAGCGCCCGCGCTGCGAGCAGGATATTCTCCATCATGCAGGCGCTGTCGGCCATCCAGGTTCCATCCGTCAGCTGATGAACTTTTTCGTAGCGGGCGACGTCCACGCAGACGGCAAAGGCAAGGGGGGCGCTCTTTGCCATGCGCGTGCGTTCCGATACCGCGCTGATGCTGTCCAGAAGTTCCCGGCTGTCGATACACATAATATGACAGGGCTGATGATTCATGGCGCTCGGCGCCGCAAAGGCGCATTCCAGAAGGATCTGCACTTTTTCCGGCTCCACGGAACGGGGCTCGAAGGACCGGATGCTGCGGCGTCCCATAATGGCACGGATGGTTTCGTTGTTGCTGTTCTGTTCGCGGTTGGACATCAATGCTCTCTCCTCCTGATCTCTCCTGAAAACCCTTCACTACAGTGCCTTCCTCCAGGTGCTCAAGCAGATTTTTGATCTGGAAACCAGTTTCTCTTCTATTATCCTGCTTTAAAGATGATAAAACGCGGGTCTTTTGATTCAAATTACATGAGAATTTAATCCCTATATTGACATCGCAAAAATGAGCAATAAAATTACCTCTAATGATGGATTTACTGAGCGGAGCGTGTGAAGATCATTGACAGCGATGAAAAAGGAGCGGATGCAGGATAACGCCGACTCGACGGGGGAATTCGACCTGATCATCGAGCCGAGGCGTACGGCTTCGGCTTTCGTGAGGGAACTTATCCGCTATCGCGAGCTGTTTTATTTTCTGGCGTGGCGAGACATTCTGGTGCGTTACAAACAGACGACGATCGGCGTAGCGTGGAGCGTCATTCGCCCGTTGCTGACGATGATCGTCTTCAGCGTCGTTTTCGGGCGGCTGGCCGGCCTGCCGAGCGAGGG
Source organism: Synergistaceae bacterium (assembly GCA_031273365.1). Taxonomy (GTDB): domain Bacteria; phylum Synergistota; class Synergistia; order Synergistales; family Aminobacteriaceae; genus JAISSA01. The sequence continues at coordinate 603 of JAISSA010000116.1, read as the reverse complement.
GGTTCCCTATCCGATTCTGGTTTTTTCCGCGATGCTCCCGTGGCAGTATTTCGCCAATGCGATGCAGGAGAGCTCGAACTCCCTGATCGCGGAGTCGCGCCTGATCAGCAAGGTGTATTTCCCGCGCCTGATCGTGCCGACGAGCTCGGTGATCGTCAGCGCGGTGGATTTTCTGATATCGCTGGCGCTGTTGGGTTTTTTGATGCTGTGGTACGGTTTTGCGCCGTCGGGGGCCCTTGTCTTTATGCCGTTTTTTTTCGCACTGGCGACGATGGCGGCACTGGGGGTGGGGTTTTGGCTGTCGGCCCTGAACGTGAAATACCGGGATTTTCGCTACATCGTCCCTTTTCTGGTCCAGTTTGGGCTTTACGTCTCCCCCGTGGGTTTTTCCAGCGCCGTGGTGCCGGGCAGGTGGCGTCTGCTTTACAGCCTCAACCCCATGGTCGGGGTGATCGACGGGTTTCGCCGGTGCATCCAGGGCGAGTCGGCTCCTCTGTACCTTCCGGGCCTCGCGCTTTCCATCGCGGTCTCCGTCTTCCTGTTCTGGAGCGGTGTAAAGTTTTTCCGCCGCACCGAGCGTTTCTTCGCGGATTTTATCTGAGG
>JAISSA010000059.1 GCA_031273365.1 Synergistaceae bacterium | reverse complement strand
CATACCGGGCGCGTCGGCTGACGGTTTGGCGGTCTCCCCATCGCTCCTTCAATCTGGACACAATTTGCATCTGTGTTACCTGATTTTGTAAATTCAACAGGCGTCCAATCACCGCAGCGACCGCAAACCAAAATGGATACGCTGCACCCAATAAACACCAATGCAGGGCGAACTTAGCGTTTAAGTCTTTTTGCATTAACCTGAGCGCAGAATCTCTCAACGAGATCAAATCTTTATCCGGCGTAAGCCAGCTCTTAATGAGCGCGTGGGCTATGTAGGTTTTTGTCTGCAAAGACGGCGGCGTTTCGAAGCCAGGAGCATTATCCAAATATGTGTATATTTCCTGCCTGACGGATTGTTTCGTAAATCCCGCCAGGCAGACTCGCGCCGCATAATCAAACCATTCGACATGCAATTCGCGTTGAATACCTATTTTCTTAAAACGGTCAGGTCTCATTATACTTTCTGCCTTTCAATTTTTACGAGCGGCACGAGGACTTCTTCAAGAGCCGCGCCGCCGTGAGCGACGATGATCTCTCCAGGATTTGCAAAGGCGTCACGTTCACCAGCGATCAGCGGGAAATAACCTGCCGGCAGTCCGGTCGGATACCACTCGTGAGCGAACGGGAAATTCTGCGCAACCTGGGCTCGAAGTTCCGATATGAACAATTTTGATCCATCGTTGTGTCTCCACCGAATCTGCCTCGAGATTCCATTTCTCACGCACTCGCATGACAAAGTGGAATCCCCGATCCTGCAGGAATGCAATAAACACTGCCAGGTCGGTATGCTTACCCTGATCCCAAATAGAGCGGTACTGCGACTCGCAGGCGTACCTGAACTCAACCGGGTCGTTGAACTCGATCAGGTTGAATCCACGCTCATGGAGCGCCATCGCCAGTTTTTCCTCGGTCAACAAACAGTCCGGGTCAGCAGCCAGAGTCAGCTTACTGACGTTTGGAACAAAGGCATCAAGAATGGCATCCCGCCAGCTACTCATTGAGCGTCCTCCTCGTTCGGCAGCCAGACACGGCACACCGCCTGCCCCCACAAGGTTTGTTCTTCGATAATTTTGCAGGGGAAGCTGTGGAGGATGGAGTGGAACCATTTCTCGTTTTCGTCAGCAACACTCATTCCTGAGTCCTCAGACACAAGCGGTTGGGCTTGATGATTGACCGTGACCAATGTTGCTCCAGTGACTGAATAAATTCCGCACGAACCAATTTGGCTCGCAGCACCAGCCAGTCTCCCTGGTCAAACCGAAAGTAAAGGCCTTCTGCAGGTTGAGCGGTTAGCCTGGACTCTGCCAACATTTCCTCGAGTTCCATATATGTGAAACATCCACGCGCAATTATCGGGACCTGATTAATACACATTTTTCTGAACAGGTCATCCCGGCGCTCTGAAGAAAAAAATCTGTCCATTTGTTTGTCGTAGAGATCAAACCCCAAAAACCAATCCGGCAAGCGATCGTAGAAAACCGAATGTTGGGCATAGCACCATTCTCCGAAAAGGATAATACGGTCAGAGAGATGTTCAAAAAGGGAATCTATACGGCGCGTAAGCCATTGCTCCAGTGGCTTCCATTGACCCGCGCCAGGAAGATGCAGATATGCGCCCCGGTTTTGCGCGTGGACGTTTCCCTCCGCATCAAATGAAATCCCCAAATTCGCGCCGTCCACTTTCTCTTCGATAACAAGCTCGTGCTGCAAGAATTCATCCCGTTCCTGTAACGACAGTACTTTATCGCCCCTGACATCGACGCCGGGCAAGGTTGCCAGATGCGGGGTAGAGGGAAATTTAAAAAAATGCGTGTTCATTTTCCGATTTTTTCCGCATATTTTGTTTCGACATACTCAGGGCACAGAAAATGTACCGTAATACCAGCCTCAGCCAGAAAATCTTTCCATCCCCACCATTTACTGTCAGTCGCCTGCAAGATAGGCGGTTTTTCGGGATGAGCATTGGCGGCTGCCACAAACTTACGATCCGAGTTATCGAAATTTTCCAGTCCGTCATGAGCGGGAAATTCGACATAGGATTCCTCTTTTTTCGTGATAGTCACCCGGTTAGAGTCGGGCAGGCTCCATCGATGGTCGTGGACCCATTTCATGAATCGGTCGCCTACGCCGGGCTGCCCTTTCATAGAAAGCTGTCTCCGATATTCATCGAAAATTTCGTCTCCGGAGTCAAGAACCAGTCCACGTTTTTTTATGACATGCTCAATGGCTTCGACACAAGCCAGTATACACGCATCAGGAGTATCGGCATCGAGGTCGGCCTGCATGGCAAGGTTTGCCGTCCTGGGCACGTTCGTATCCACCAGGCACCTCTCCGGCCAATTCACTGAAGCGCCTCCGTATTCTTCGCGCGATGCTGCATTCGTTTTTTCATGACAGCTTTGGATTGTTCGGTAATGTCCTCCATTTCGTCGCCAAAGAAGTTCTCCGGCCAATTCAAAATATTGCCGAAGAGGTCGATTTGCAACGGCTCAAGCGCCGCGGGTATTTTTGAAACGTCGGCAAAGTAAGCCGACACATTTTCTTGCGGGATTACATCCTCAGCGATACGACGTTGCAGTCGCCGCAGGAAGTGTTCCGAATGGGTTTCCATAATCAACTGAATATTTCTATTCACTCCGTTTTCCCTGGAGTTAACCACATCGATCATGACATCTGCCAGAGCGGACTGGGCACTGGGGTGCAGGTGAATTTCGGGCTGTTCCATGAGAATGATCGAGCCGGCCGGGGCATAGAAACACTGAACCAGGACCGGCAACACCTGCGATATGCCGAACCCGACGTCCGGAAGATCCACGAAATCCTTTGAACCTTTGGTTTGCACCCTGACTTCGTATTCCTGTCGTTGCTCAGAAATAGGGTTCACTTTAAAATTTTCAATAAGCCCCATCTCTTTGAGTTTTGTCGCGATAACTTCCTCGAAAGGTTTCGTGGGACGCTTGTACCCAAAGCCAATCTTTCGATTACGTGCCGCCAGGATCGCCGCTATCGTGTTTTCGCCTGCGTAGCCCACACTTTCAGGCTCCGTGCCCGCCCATGAATACAGGCGTTCCGTCCTGGTACGAAGCGGGCCGAGGTATGAAAACGACCGAAACAGTTTTTCATGCTGGAGGTTCAACGCCTGAATAAAATCAGCATTTTGATGATACGCGACAACCTCATCGGGAAATCCATAGAAGCGCACAGGAGCACCTGGATTCCAGGCTCGTCCCGGGTTACGTTTCAGTAAATAATTGACCGCTTCTACCATATACTCCGACTTTGTCCCCGGCTTTCGCGTCATCCCGATGGAAGCCCTAAGCTCATTGCCTTCCTGTAAATCATATTTCATGTGTTCGACCACCGGGGCTTGCTGTCCTTTGTCGGCAAGCCCGATCTCTGCCTCAAAGGCTAACGTGTCGCCGGAATAATTTCGCTCCGATGCAAGGTCTCTGAATTTTAAGCTGTCGGCCAGCGACCAGCGGTATTTAAAAGCAATTTTGCCGGCAATGTCGTGATGAAAAACCATTTCCTGATAAGATCCCAGTTGCACAGCGGAATTCTTACCCCCCGGGTAGAAGACCGCTTTGCGATCCGACAGTTCGACGGTTTGTTTCAGCATCATCAGGAACTGACCTATACTGGACTTCCCTGAGCTGTTGACGCCGAAGAACAAAGAAATAGGAGCCATATGGATGGCGCCGGTATCTCTCCAGCTCTTAAAGTTTTGTATTCTCAACTCTTCCAGCATGGTTCATTCTCCCCCCATCCTCGTAATCGCCTGGTCGTACCACATGAGCAGTTTCGGGTCCTCTTCAAGGACATTGTTCGGAATCTTCCCGGCTACCGAGACGATGACGGCGTAGTCGCGTTCCTGCCAGGCTTTCCTGAAGCCGGCGCGGACGGCCTCCAGACGGAAGACCCTGAGCTTCTTCCTGGCGGTTTTGTACTCCTCGAACTCCCTGAGCAGGGCCTTCTCCCGCAGTTTCTCCAGGTCGCCCGCCTTGTTGGGGTCGGGCACGTACCAGCGGTCGCGGGCTTTGGCGAGCAGCGTCGGGTCGTCTTTGGGCAGGTTGCGCAAATCCTTCCAGTTGGAGGAGAGATAAGCGTGGACTTGCTCCGGGACAGGCCCCTTGCCGTCGCAGCGCAGGAAGTTTTGTTCCAGCAGCGTCGAAAGCTCCAGGGGTTCCTCATTTTTGCTCCATCCTGCGATTTCCTTCAGGAACTGCGGATGGATGTCCTGGAAGGTCTGGGGCCTGTCCCGGAGAATTTTCCGCAGCCACTGAATTGCGGACGCCTCGTCGGAGACGAAGAGGGACAGTTGCGCAACGCCTCCTGCTGTCAACTTCCTGCGGTCGTATTCGGCAGCCTGCTCCGGCAGGAAGTACATGCCGTCGCGTTCGCTGAATCGCTGCAACCCTGCTTGAAAATCCTGACTGGATACAGGCACCAGATATCCTTTGCGGACGTAGTACGAGACCATTTGGTCGAACAAAATGCGCGGATCGCGCTCCGATGTCGGTTGCATAGAGTTCCCCTGCAGTTTTGTCACCGGAAGATAGCCTAAATGAGTACGAACAAAGTCCCAGATGCCCTCCTCGGTTTGAGCCTCATTGACGAATCGCTCTTCGAAGCCGCCGTTGGGCTTGTAGGCCGAGATGACAAGGTCCTGTTTGACGGCGGTGGGCGTGGTCACGGCCTTGAAGCTCCCCTGTTTTTTGTCGAGTGCGGAGACGTTGGCAAGGATGAAACCGGCCTCGGATAGTGCGGTCTGAATGCTGTTCCAGACCGACGCCCTGGTGTTCGAGAACTCCACGGTCATCCAATGCCCAGGCTTGAGCACACGATAGGCTTCCTTGAAACAGGCGGTCATGAGTTGGCGATATTCTGCCGGGCCTTTGCGTTGAACATCGTTCTCAATGGCCTCGGGCTTGTTGTTGGTAAAAACTTTCAGCCATGATTCCCAAAGGAAATTCAGCTCGGAGTAATTGAGGTTGGAACCGAAAGGAGGATCAGTAAAAATATAATCCGCCGAATTAGCAAGTTGTTTTAAATTTTCTGATAAAGAATTTGTCATAATGATTTGGGCAAACATTCTCTCAAGCAATCGCTTCTTCTTAATTCCCTTCTCAAAATAATCGGAAAGTGATTTGAGAAGAGAAATATCTTTTATCAACGAGGGAATGAATAGCGTTCCTGCAAGCGGACCACCGCCAGCACCAGCAAATCCACCAGCCCACCGATACCTGTATAATTTTGTGTTTGTCCAAATTACCGACAAAAGCATTATAACAAAGTTCAGGTTATGTAATTTATTTAATGTAGTTGCAATTACCCACAAATTCCTCTTCGTATAAAAATGATGCACATGGGTGATGCCAATAGGATCATTTCTTCGCGTCTCTTGCCCTTCCATCATTCTATCCGTCGGGAACCAGTATGGAATCTCGCTGTTTTCGATTTTTTCAATCAGCGCGAGGTCTGCGGCATCCGGCGTTTTCTCGAAGCGTTTCTGCTTCGCGCCGATCGCCACGGAGTAATTGATCAACACCGGAACCTGTTTGGCCTGGCGGATGATTTCCCTGAGCGTGGCGTCATATTTGCTCACCCAGGCACGTTCCATACGTCGCTTGGTCAGGAGCGCGCCGCAGTGCGGGCAGGGGAACTCGTCTCTGACGTTCCCTGCTTTTTTATCCACCGCCGCTTCCCAGAACACGACTTCTTTTGTACAATCCGGACAGACAAACACATCCGACCAGACGGTGTAATTGATTTTGCCCTGCCTCTGTTTTTTTGTCTTCTCATCCGTATGCAGCGTCCCGTACATCCATCCGCACTCCGCTTCGACTTCGTTCAGAATGCGTCTGGCCTCTTGCTCAAACGCCGTCACATCCACCGGCGTGTTGTAATTGTACGCGATGAACGTCGCCGCCGGGGAGAGATCGTTCAGCACGGCCCGGCGAGCGCCAAGTTTTGAGAAGGGTTTCCATTCACCATTGCCGTCGTCGTCGGCTTCCCTCTGCAAAATTGTCCCGTCCGCTTCAACGAGATAACCCAACGACTCGACGACATCGCGATCGCCGCACATCTGCGCGGCCACGCCCGTCATGCCGGTTCCACAGAATCCGTCGAAAACAATATCCCCCGGCTCCGTATAGTGGAGGATATAGCGCATGATGGCCTTGTGCGGCACCTTGGTGTGGTAGGAGTGCGCGTTGTAGACAGGGTCGTTTTTCCCCTCGCTGACGTCGGCCGCGAAAGGCTCCCGATGATACGTATACCCCTCGGACTGTTTCGGTTTCTGCGCCTCCCACTCCGCGACGAAATCCGAGATCCAGGGGTTCGGGCAGGCGGTGTAGTAAGGCGGATCGCTCAGGGCGAGAATGTCCTCGTCAGCGCCGATGGGGAAGCCCTCGATCCTGCGAAACTCCGGGGCTTGCAATTTCTTGCGCAGTTCTTCAGTGAAGTGGGCACGGCGGGCCTCGTCGCTCGCAAAGGTCATGCCAAGGCAGGTCACAGGTCCATCAGAGGACGCGAGCCCTTCAGCAGAAGGCAGATTTATTTGGGATGGGTCTTCCCGGTTCCGTTTCATTCAATTCCTCCGTTTCCTTTTACCTGGCGCTATACACGGCTATACACGAATCTATACATGTGTGTAATATCCAGACAAGCAATGCTCGTATCCATTCGTGCTTCAGCTTTCCATGACAATCCGTACCTTAGCCGGATCTTTGCCCCTGACCAGGGTGTCGATGTACTCCTCAAAGCGTTTCTTCATTTCCGGCGGGCTCGTTGGGCCGTCAGCGGCCTGCAGAGCGTTTTGCAGATCCTGCGTCCTGACCGTAACCCTGACCAAATCGGAGAGCGCTTCTTTCAACGCATGGACAAAGTTGCTGTCCAGCGGTGCCGGCAGCTCCCCCGAATCAATAAAATTTTTCAGGGATTTACGGTCGTCGCTCTTCAGCAGGCCCAGTCGGCTCCGGGTGATCGGGTCTTCGAGATTGCCGAGGAGGGTGGAGGTCCAGTGCGCCATCATCGCATCGAGTCGGGCGTCCAACTGGTCGATGATATGCGACCCTGTGGACGCGCCGTTTTCGGTCCGGGCCTGCTCAGCCAAAGGTCGAAAATCACAGTGCGGGCAGACCGGAGTGGAGTCGAGGTCCTGTTCGGTCAGCGCGGAACAGCTTTTCAGGCCCGCCAGGCGATTCTGGAAATCGATGAACTGCTGGCGGGGCATGAGGTCGAGGCCGGTGAGTTTTTGCAGGGCTACCATGCGCGGGTCGGAAGTCAACCCGTTTTTGCGCTTGTCGTCCTTCGCTCCCAGCCGCGCTTTGGCGTGCAGATCGATATAGGCGGCAATGTAATCTTTTTTCAGCTTCCGAAGCGCGATCCCCACGTCCCGGGACCGGGCGACCTGTTGGCTCTGCCTGAGCGCATCGAGTACTTCCTGCCGGACAACCTTCATGCGTTTTACCCACTCGTGCCCGGCAGGCAGCACCGTTTCAGCCCTGGAGAGCCAGGATGTGGTCGCGCCGTGTTCCTGGACAAACCTTCTCAGAGCATCCAGCTCATTCAAAACCGTGATCGCTTTTTCATGGGCAGGAATCTCCTGAGCGTCATAGCGAAAGTTCTTCAGTTTACCTGGCGACGAGTATGCCTGGAGCGACTCGAAGAACGTCCTGGCTTCGCCCAATACGTCGGCCTGCCCGGTCAGGTCGGCGTCCGGAATCAAGTTTCGCCCCCAGAAGAAAAGGCCTTCGCGCAGGTCTTTTTGAGCCATGACGACGCGTTCCACGATCTTGCCCACCGCCTGCTGCAATCCCTGTACAGGCTCGTCTTTACCCTGGGTGATGAGCTGGGCCATGCCCGGCGCCATGCCGAGCAGCGCAAAAAGCTCCCTGAGCGCGGGAAGGTTCCAGTCCCTGGGCTGCTCCAGGTGCTTAAAGCGGACCAATTCGTCCATATCGCTTGCGGCGAGCTGCTGCAACCCGGTGGCGTCGAATTTTTTGCCGGGAACGGCGAGCACGATGTCGCCGGAGTAGACCAGCGCGGCCGTCAGAACGACCATCCATTCCGGCTCGAGCCTCGAACCGGACGGGTCCATATATTCAATCCCATGGTCGTCCTGGATGATCTCGCCGCGGTTCACCACCTGACCGTTCCCTTTGGCCCTGACCAGGTTGAGGATGAAAGCGGCATACCTGGACCTGGATGGATCGATTCTTTCGCCGTCAAGTACCCCCAACGCGTCCAACACGGCCGTGGCCTGCCTGGTACGGCTCACGCCGGCAATGGCCCTCAGGGCGTCCTGTGCGGCCTGGACTCGGTTGCCGCCGGTGATCAGCACCGGGAAAAACGGATAATTCGGCGCCTGGTTCTCGAAACTCGGAGCCAGGCAGACGCCAGCGATGGTGTTGATCAGGTCGCGGAAGTTGATCGTTTCGTGGGGGGAAAGACCCGAAAGATCGCGAACGGATTTGCCCCTGACCCACTCGGTCATGGACCTGGCGCGACCCTGACAGGTGACCTCGAAGGCGTCGGTCATGTGCTTTTGCAGCCACTGCACCAGCTTCTTCAGAAAATCGTTGGCCTTCGATTCATAGATGGCCCTGGGGTGTCCCGCTGCTGTGGCCGCAAGCTCCAGTGCCGCTGCATAGCCTTTCAGCGCGTTCCGGAATTCTTCATCATGGCTCTTAAGGCGGAAAAAAACCTCGTCGCCGACCTTGTCGTCCTTGAAACGAGGGGGGTCATTGGGCTGGATAAAGTAGAGGTAAAAATCCCGCTGCGGCACGGCCGTGGACCGCTCGTTGGGAGCGCCGAAAAAGAGGTATCCGGTACGAGCGGCTTTACGGTCCAACCAGGTCAGCTCATGTTCCCAAATTTTATAACCCGTCACATAAGTGGCGTCCTGACACTCCATGACGCGTTTAAGCGCTTCATAATAGAAACGATCGAGCTGAGACGAGCTCAGGCTTTCGGCTCGTTTTTCGATCAGGGCATCGAAATCATCGGTTTTTTTCAGGTCGAGATAGTATTGGTGATTATCGGGGTTGAAAGAGATAAACTGCCCGCTGACGGTTTTGTGGATTTCCCGCAGGACGGTTTCCACATGGGTCTGCAGGTCTTTATCGGGTTCGTCGCCGCCCATTTCAGCAATCAGGGGGTCGAAGAGGCAGAGGCGGTCGCGCAGCTCCTCGGCGGATGCGCCCATGGGAGCATAGATGTCGCCCGTGGTGAGGCGGTGGACGGACAGCGCGTGGATCAGGCGTATCGCCATCGGTTTGTACTGCCTGCGGCCGATGGCGTTTTCGACGCGAGATTCCAGAACCTGGCTGCATTCAATGACCTCCCGAATTTCGGGAACAGCCCGCAAAGACGCGTTCTGCCTGAGCGTGTTCCAATAACTGTCAAAAGCGATCAGGCCGGGCTCGTCCTCAGGGACCTCTTTATCCAGAATACCCTTCATTCCCAGGGAGAGCGTTTTGAGTACCTCGCGTTTTTCCACCACCGCAATTCGCTCAAAGGTGTCGATATAATCGGGATGAACCGGAAAGAGCCGGACGAAGTCGTCCATCCGTTCGTTGAGGCTGCCATAATACTGGGCGAAAGGCGTCAGGTATTCGCGGATGAAAGCTTGCTGTTCCGCGGTCTTCCTGAGCAGGCGCTCGGCCACGACGAATTTGACGTCATTGCGGGCGATGAGAATTTGCTCGAAGCGATCCTTCACCCGTCGAAGACTGTCGGCGACAAAGGTGAAACGAGGACTGTCGAAAATGGCTTCCTGCACTCCGGCCATGAAGCGAAAGCGCAGATCCTTGCAAACCTCACCCGCCTCGCGGAGGAAATTGAGGTCGAGGATCAATTCAAGGTCATTGCGCGCGCGAAGGTAGTCGAGCAGCTCGTCGACCACCAGCAACAGGCCCTGCTCGGGGAAGATTTCGCCGAATTTGGTCATCATATCCTCGAAAGCCCGTTTGTGGTTGGTGATCGTCCCTGCTTCGGGAAAGACGTATTCTACGCCAAGTTTTTCGAGGTTTTCTTCCAATTCAGCCACCAGGATATCGCGCAAAGACATGGTGACAGATCCGATCTCGGTACGAATAACCTTAAAACGCCCGGCGATCTGACCAGCGACAGTACGGACGCTTTCGTGATTTACTTTTTCCAGAAGCGACGCATCCGCGGCGAGGCTGGATACAACCGACATCAGATGCGATTTACCGGTACCGTAGTTTCCGACGACCAGAAGGCCCTTGTTGTCCACGGGCTGGTCGAACTGCATTTGCGGAATGATAAGCTGTGTGATTCGTTCCGCCATTTCGTCCGAAATAACATAGGTATGCACAAGCCGCTGTGCTGCAATGGCCTTATTGGCATCACGCAACTGAACAACGGTCTCAATCGGGTCAAACTGAATAAGGTCTCCGTATTTCATGTCCTTATGTCCCTTTGTTTTAATTCATATGGGCAACGTCTCGAAGAATACCCGTTTTGCCTGAACCGGATTGGCCTGCCAGCAGTAGCAGACGATAATACAACTCTCCACTCACCTTTAAGAAATTTTTTATCGCGCTGAGAATTTCTGTCATGGTCGCTCCTTGTCGTCCCCTGCCAACGTGGCATTTTATCCCCTTTTTAAAGTGGAAAGTATCGATATCTAACCAACATTGCAGAGCAAGATTATAGCCCTATACCTGCACCAATTCCATGGACTCTTCACAACCCAAATCCGCAGGAAGGTATCGAGCATATGCCATCCAAACGAATTCATTTCTTATAGCCTTATTCCATTTGTGTTGCTGTGGAGGAATCAATGTGTCTGGATGCGAATCATTGTCAAAAACATTGAGAGGTATTGCGATCGACTGTAAAGACAACGGCGAGGTCTTTACGAACAGGGGCCGGATATCTGTCGCCTTTTGCTGAACTGGCGCTGTTCGAATTCATAGCGAGGTATATGGAGGAAGGGCTCGTCCCGTAAGGGGAACTGTACTCTCCGTCCCGTTGCGCTTTCGCCGCCTGGAGCGATGGCGGGTTCGCGGATCTGAGCGGCGCAGCGATCGAGAACATTTACGAGAAATCCGGCAGGCCCTGTTGACAATCCATAAACGGGGCCTGCCGTTGTTGCGATGAAATTGAGTTCGACGCTGACACTGACCTGAGCTCATTGATTACTGATGTTAGCCCCTTTCGAGGATTCACTGATGCTGACGCCAGACATCCGCACATGTGGCGGGACGTGACATGGAAAGAACTTACTATCCCCTTACGAGGGTTCACCGGCGTAATTTTTGTTTCGGAGGCAATCGCAATCCGCTACTACCCCCTGCAGGGATTCATCGATGCTCATAATGCTACACTAATCAACGCCATTTTCAGGCCTGTGTCCGGCGATCCTTCAGGACGTCGAACTTTACGCGGATGATGCCGAGGTGAAACACGGTGTGGGTCAGAAGCCCAAAGACAAGCCGTCGCTTCCCGCCCCATTCACGCACCAGGGGCATAACCTCCTCCTGTCGTTCAGCCAGGTCTTTTTTCATCTTCGCCCATTCGGCGTCGTCCAGAGGCTGTTCCCGCCAGCCTGTGTTCCAGTCGACGCGGAAGGCGTCCGCGTCTCCGGCGGCGCGCCTCATGAAGACGTCGACGGCGAAAATCAGGTGATGCACGTGGTTCGCGACAGACATTCCCGCGGTCGGTTTTGAGGCCTCGCTCGCGTTCAGGCCATCCAGCATGGAAAGCAACCCGGGCTCTCCGCTCTCCAGAAACACGCCCCCGTCCTCGCCTTCGCCCCAAAAACATTCATGCAGGGCATACGCCAGCTCCTCGATCGATCGCTCACTCATGGCTGCCCCCGACCTCTGCGAAGTCGGTCATAGTATCCCACGACTGAAGAGGTCCCGGCAGAGCCGGACGAATTTTTGCCTGAGGGGCGCGTAAAGCTCCGCTCTTTTCCCGGGCCTCACGATTTGCGCGGGATCGGGAAGCGGCGGAAGGTTTTCGCAGCGGGGGATGTCCGCCATCATCGCGATACGCGCGCTCCCGCAGGAGGCGTCGGCCGAGTGGACGCGCAGAACGCGCCCCGTGATGTCGGCGACCGTCTGCACGAGAGGCGCGAGGTGCGAGAGGCCCCCCGAGATTTCTATCGTGTCGGGGAAGGGGTGGACCTCTTCCATCATCTCCGCCAGGAGGGCGAGTTCGTAGCCCAGTGATTCCTGAACGGCCTGAGCGACGTCCTTCGGGCCGTGGGCGCTTTTCAGGCCCAGGAGCATTCCCGTGGCGCGGGGCGCGTTGAAGGGAGTTCGAGCTCCGTCCAGGTAAGGCATGAAAAAGATCCCCACCGGCGATTCGGGCGGCGCGACGTCCGCGAAGCGTTTGCCCCAGTCGATCGTCCGCGCTCCGGACGACGTCGCCGCGCCGATGCGCCAGACGTTCGGCAGAAGGGACACGCCGGGGACAAAGCCCTTCGCCTGTACGGGGCGGTCCGTGTTCAACAGGAGGGAGAGGGTCGATCCCAGGACCGCGACGGCGGTGTCGGGGCGAACGGCGTTCACCGCCATCGCCTCGGCGTTGATGTCGCAGGCTCCGCGCATCACCCGCGTCGATGGGTCGAGCCCCGTCTCGCGGGCGGCCTCCGGGGTCAGAGTTCCCAAAATCCCCAGCCCGGAACCGAGAGGAGGAAATTTTTCCTCCGCCAGGCCCTGTGGGCCCAGAAACCACCGCGGGTAGTCCAAAGCGGCGGCGTCCAGCATCAAAGCGCCGAACGCCGTGGGATAGTCCCAGGAGGGGACGTTCGTCAGCCGGGCGGCGACGAAGTTGAAGCTCGACACGAAGTGAACGGCGTCCCGGTAGATCTCCGGCATGTTCCGCTTCAGCCAGAGGACTTTCGGGAACACGGAATGCGTCGTGAAGGCTCCGCCAAGCCTTTGCCGCAAAAATTCCTCTCCCCATGCGGCGTTCAGCTCCTCCACGATTTCCGCAGAGCGTCTGTCGATGCCGTAGAGGATGGCGTTGTGGAGGGGCCTGAATCGCGCGTCGACGGGGACGAACGAGCCGCATACGGAGCTGACGCAGAGCGCGCGTATCTCATGGGCCGGGACGCGCTGCAGGGCCTCCCGGCAAAGGGAAAGAAAGCCGTTCCACCACGTTTCGACGGGGTCCACCTCGAAAAAACCCTCCCGCGGACTCAACGTCCGGGCTTCCCGTTTCGCGCTGAAAACGATCCGCCCCCTCTCGTCCGCGAGAGTGGCTTTTATGGAGGAGGTCCCCATGTCAATTCCCAGATAGTGCGCCACAGGAGCCCTCCGGCTGTTTTATTCTTCTACTTGCCGCTCTTCGGCAGATTTGCGGCGTCATAGAGAGGGGTTTCGACGTAGATGATCTTCTTTCCGCCGGTCGCTTCGTCGGCGCTCTTTTTCCCGACGACAAGCTGCTCCACGATGTCGGCCGCGGTCTCCGCCATGTCCTCGAACGGCTGGGCCACCGTCGCCGTCATGGCCCCGGCGGCGATGCGGCGGAACGTTTCCTCGTTGCCGTCCGCGGCCACGATAAGGACTTTTCTGCCCTTCAGTTTTTCGGCCAGAACGTCCCCAGCCACGTAACCGAGCTGGTCGAACGCGCACCACACAGCGTCGATTTTGTCGCCGAATCGCGTCACGTAGGTTTCCATCGCCGATCGCGTATCGTCCATGAAGCGCTTCGTGGCGACGACGCTGTACTCCGCGAGGACGCTGATGCCGGGGTATTCGCTCAGCACCGCGTCCAGAACCTTGCCGCGCCGACGGCTGCCCTGGTGTTTCTCGAACCTGATCACGACAATGTTGCCGCTGCCTCCCAGCGTGTCCGCGAGGTAGCTGGACATTTTCGCGCCCACGCCGAAGTTGTCGGAGGTGATGTCGGCGACGACTCCGTCCGCATAGCCGGAGTCGATGGTGACCACGGGGATTCCCGCCCCCAGAAGTTTATCCAGCGCGGGCCGGACCTCCAGAGGGTGCGCCATCGCAAGGACGACCGCGTCCACCTTCATCTGAAGCAGGTTCTCGAGCTGCGAGGCCTGCGTGTCGATGGAGCCCGCGGAGTTGAGGAGCTGAACGCTCCAGCCCTTTTCCTTCGCCACGGCCTCGAACCGGCCGGCGACCCGCGCCTGAGCCTCCGCGGCGAAGTTTGTCGCGACAAACCCAACCCTGACCTCACCGGCCGCCGCCGGGCAGGGCCCCAGAACCGCACACGCAAAAACTGCAAAAAGAACTGCCGCCATTCCCAACGAAACTTTTTTCACTTTACCCTTCCTCCTTCTATGATAATTTGGATATGATATTGTTTGGATATGATATTGATTGAGGAGACCGGTAACCGTTCAGGCCCCATGCGTTCAGTTTTGCCCTGCGTTTATATTTTTTTGCCCTGCAGCGAGGTGAGGGCGACGGAGAGAATGATGATCGCCCCCTTGCTGATGTCCTGCGTATAGTAGGGCGCTCCCGCGAGCGTCATCCCGTTGTTGACGACGCCGATCATGAGCGCCCCGACGAACGTTCCGAACGGGTGGGCGCGGCCCATGCCCAGTACGGTCATCCCCAGCAGCGCCGAGGCGAAGGCGTCCATCATGTAGCCCGCGGCGCCCTCGGGGTTGGCCGAGCCCAGCTTCGCGGTCAGAAGCACGCCGGTGAACGCCGCGGCCAGGCCGGAGAGGGAGAGGGCCAGTATCCTGAAACGATCCGTGTTGATGCCCGCGAGGCGCGCCGCGACGGGATTGGCCCCCGTGGCCTGCATGTACCTGCCGACGCGTGTGGTGGAGATCAGGATCTGGGCAAGGACGACGACGGCCAGCATGACGGCGATCAGCGACGGAACGGGTCCGACGTGTCCGCGGCCCAGCGACAGGAAACTCTCCGGCATCTGTCCGTAAAAGGAAACGCCCTTCGTGTACATATAGACCATCCCGCTGGCGATGATTCCCGAGGCCAGAGTCGTGATCAGCGACGGAATGCCCACTTTCGTCACCAGCACCCCGGCCGCCGCCCCGAAGACGACGCCCGTCGCCAGAGAGAGCAGAACGGCGGACAGGGGGTTCATGCCCCCGAAGATCAGCCCACCCACCAGCGCTCCCGCCAGACTGGCCACGTTTGGAAACGCCAGGTCCAGCTCCCCGACGATCAGGCACATGGTGAACCCTTCGCTGATGACGGCGAGGAGCGCGATCTGGTTCAGGATGTTCAGCATGTTCTGCGAGTCCGCGAATCCCGGAATGGCAACGACAAAAATCAGCGTCAGAACAACCAGCGCGCCGATCGTTCCAAAACGCGACAAAAAATTCTGCACCCCCGCACCTCCCATGATGAAACCGCATCGATCTATCGTTACTTCATACTAATACTACCCTTGCTCTGCGTAAAAGTCGAGGGGTTAACGGGGTCAGGGAACTGAGTCCCCTCCGGGTGCACCTCCTCCGGAGCTTTCGTTCCGGTCCCGCATCATGTCCGAGAGGATTTGTTCGCTTTTCCCCCGGTCGAACGGGCGCGCGTATTCCGCGACAATCTTTCGGCCTCTCATCACGTAAATCCGGTCCGCAATGGCGAGCAGCTCCCGAAGTTCGGAGCTGATGAACCACACTCCCGCGCCCTGCTCCGCCAGGTCTCCCATGATGGAGTAGATTTCCGTTTTGGCGTCCACGTCGATGCCCTGCGTGGGTTCGTCGAAGATCCAGAGCCGGGCTTTCGCGTAACGCCACTTGCCGATGGAGAGCTTTTGCTGGTTTCCTCCGGAAAGCGTCCTGACAATCTGCGAAACGCCCCAGCAGCGGATAGAATAGCGCGAAACCGTCTCCGTGGCGATTTTCCGGACCTGAGCGGCATTGACGAACCCCAGTGTGCTCCAGTCCTTCAACTGCGGCAGCGAGAGGTTTTCCAGAACGTTCATGTCGACGATCAGGCCTTCCTCCCTGCGGTTTTCGGGAATCATGACAACGCCTCTGTCGATGGATTCCCGGGGGCTGCGGGAGAAAAACGGTTCGCGGTCGAGGACGAGGCTGCCGGAGCTGCGGCGTACGCCGGTGAAAACCGCCCTGGCGAGCTCGGTGCGCCCTGCTCCCACGAGGCCTGCGAACCCCACGATCTCCCCGGAACGGATGTAAAAATCGGAGAGCTCGATGCCGAGGTTCGGCGCGGCGTATTTTTCCATTTTGAAGACCACGTCTTTGAAGACCACGTCGCCTGTTTTCGTCGCCTTTCCGGGGTACTGATCGACGACGTCCCTCGAAAGCATCAGGCGGATGAGCTCGGGTTCGTCGAGCTGCGCGGTTTGCCGGGTGGCCGCCCTGCGGCCGTTGCGCATGACGGTGACCCGGTCCGAAAGGCGCAGAACCTCCGAAAGGTG
>JAISSA010000227.1 GCA_031273365.1 Synergistaceae bacterium | reverse complement strand
AGGAAGATGGCATCGACGTTGCAGACGCCGATGCACCGGCCGCAGCCGACGCATCGGTCGCGGTCGATCGTGCACTTGCCCCCCTCCCCGAAGGAGATCGCCTCCTGCGCGCAGGAGGCGGCGCAGACCCGGCAGCCCACGCAGACCTCGTGGTCCACCTCCGGTTTGCCGGCGCTGTGCATGTTCATCTTGCCCGCACGGCTCCCGCAGCCCATCCCGATATTTTTGACGGCGCCCCCGAAACCCGTGCTCTCGTGTCCCTTGAAGTGGGTGAGGGAAACGAGTATATCGGCGTCCATCACGGCCCGGCCGATCAGGGCGGTTTTACAGTAGACGCCCCCCTCGATCGGGACCTCCACGTCGTCGGTCCCCTTCAGGCCATCCGCGATGATGTTCTGGCAGCCGGTGGACAGGGGAAAATACCCGTTTTCGAAGGCCGCGTCCAGGTGCGCCGGCGCGTTGTTGCGACGCCCCACGTAGAGCGTGTTGCAGTCGGTGAGAAAGGGCCTGCCGCCTAATTTTTTGATGCGGTCGGCCAGCGTCTTCGCGAAATTCGGACGCAAAAAGGCGAGGTTGCCCGGTTCTCCGAAATGGATCTTGATTGCCACAAATTTTCGGCCGAAGTCGATCTGCTCGATGCCGGCCCGAAGCACCAGCCTGTCCAGCTTATCCAGCAGGCTGACGCCCACTTTGCAACGCATGTCGGTAAAATAAACCCTGGATGAACTCATTTCCAAACTCATTGCCATACCCCTCCTGAAATTAACGCCCCGCAGAGCCCGGCAAAACGGTCAGGCTTAAGCTCAGGGGGGACAGTGAAACCCCCAGACGCCTCTTCTGCCGGGCTCTTCCGGCAGACTGTTCTTTTTTATTGTACTCTTTCCTGCGCTTTCTCCGTCAAATGCTTCCTGATTTAATTGCTTCTTGATTAATTCGGGGTTGCCCGTAAAATGGGAAGCGGGGGATCGTATCCGTTCAATATCAAATCAATATCAAAGCGTATTTTAACCTGAGGAGGGGTCATCAATGAAAAAGATAGTGGTTTTTGCCGGAAGCCCGAGGGAAAACGGGACCACCGCGCGAATGATCGACGAGGCGCTGAAGGGCGCGACCTCGGTCGGCGCGGAGGTCAGGATTTACGACCTGAACTCGGCGGAGATCAGGGGCTGTCAGGGATGTTTTTATTGCAGGTCCCACGAAGGCTGCTTCACGAAGGATTACCTGCAGCCCATGTACGAGGACCTGAAGAACGCGGACGGCATCGTGTTCAGCTCTCCCATTTATTTTTACGACATCACAGGGCAGGCCAAAATGTGGGTTGACAGGCTGTTCCCCGTGCTCGCGCCGAACTTCGAGCCGCGTTACCCCGGCAAAAAAGTGCTGGCCCTCTACAGCCAGGGCAACGAGAACGAAAAAGCCTTTCAGGAGGTCCTGCAGAAGATGGCGAGCCTTTTTTCCGGCTTCGGCTGGACCGTGACGGATTCCCTTCTGTGCTTCGGGACGACCGATCAGGGCGCCGCCGCGCTGACGGACGACCTCCTGAAACGCGCCTTCGCGGCGGGCGCGGCGCTGGCGTCGTAAACGCCTTTCGGGCTTTTTCGCGGCCTGAGTTTTCAGATTTCCCCGTACGTCTTCTCTCTCGTCAGCACCAGACTGGTCAGGACGGCGTTGACCGGAGTGGGGATGCCGAGCTTTTTGCCCTCTTCGACGATGGCTCCGTTGATCGCGGAAACCTCGGTCGGGCGTCGGGCCATCACGTCCTGCAGCATCGATGAACGCTTGGAGGCCGTCAGCCGCGCGATGTGCGTAGCGTGCTCCAGCGGGTTCTCGACCCCGAAGCGGATGCCCTTCACCTCCGCGACGGCGCAGGCCTCCGCGATGGCCATCTTCATCAGTTCCGTCGTCTCGGGGAGGTCGACGAGACGTCCGTTCTTCAGGCCCGTCAGGACGGTGAGGGCGCCGATGCCGACGCTGACGGTCAGCCGGGTCCAGATCTGCCCCATGACGTTCGTGGAAACGCGGGTCGTCAGCGTCGCTCCGTTGAAAAGCTCGCCGAGCTTTTCGACGGAGTCGTCGGGTTTTCCGCCGTTCGGGGGCCCGATCACGGTATCTCCCGCGGCGGTGTGGCGAACGCGCCCCGGCCCGGCGAGGATCGCTCCATGCCCCGTCGTCCCGGCGACGACGCGCGATGCGTCCACGAGGCCGCAAAGCTTTTCGACGTTCCCCAGCCCGCCCTGCAGCGTGAGCACGGTCGTGTCCCTCCCGACCAGACAGAGGGCGCCGCGCATCGCCTGTTCCGTCATCATGGCCCTGACGGAAACGATCACCAGCTCCGCTTCCCCCGCGTCGGCGGGATTTGTGACGCCCCGGATGTTTTTGACGGTTCGGTTCCCGCTCAGCCCCTCGATTTTCAGGCCCGAAGCGTTGACGGCATCCACATGTTCCTTCCATACATCAATCAGAACGACGTCGCACCCGGCTTCCGCCAGCGTCCCGCCGTAAAGACAACCCATTGCGCCGGAGCCGAGTATCGCTGTCTTCATAGCCATAACCCGCCCGCTCTCTTTATTTCTGGGTAAGTAAAGTTCATTGTTTTCATGCTCCCTTTTGGGTTATTTCCGGTAAACCTGCCTCCTTTTCATTATATAGTAGCAGAGAATCGAAAGTGTTATACTTATACGTAAGTTTTAAAGCCGCTGTTTTTTTGCGAC
>JAISSA010000184.1 GCA_031273365.1 Synergistaceae bacterium | reverse complement strand
TCGTCGCGGATAGCCTTTTCCCGTGATTCATATAAAAGTCTGACCTGTTCGTCCTCAGACAGTTTCTTTAGAACTCCGTATGCTTTCTGTATTTCAGGATTTTCTGCCGCGAGCATCTTGACCTCCTCCTCCCGTTCGGACCTGATGAATTTCAGCCACAAAATCTGCTGCCGCGTTTTTTCATCCATATCGGGCGTGTTTTCCGGCATCTTCGGGATCTTTCGCATTTCCAGCGTATGAATTTCCATGATATCTGTAAAAAGCGAGCCTGTTTTCGCGTCGTACAGAACGTATTTGTTGTGAAAACAGTCGCTGTCTTCGATGAGGTTGTAGTCCAGGATCACGATGGTTATCACTTTCTTCATCTCGATGTACTCTTCGCCGACAACGAGCTGGACGCCCAACATTTTCCCGGTGTATCCGGTGATTCTCTCTTTTATGAAGGGAGTACGGGCAACCTGGATTTCTACATCGAGCAGCCTGCCTCCTTTCGTTCGGATGTGTACATCCAGAATGCCGAGTTTTTCATTGGGAGAATCGACCCTCAAATGAGGATCGATAATATCTATCTCGTCGTATTCTTCTTCCGGCAGGTCAAGTACGGATAAAAGAAAAGCCTTTAAAATAGACTTATTCCTTTCGTCGCCGAAAATCATCTTAAAAATAACATCATTTTTAAGTAGTAACAAAGGTTTATGTTCGTAAATTTCAGTTTCCACAGCCACAGGAGGCTCAGGGTTATTCTTTGGTTTCTTTCCTCTCGGAGCCAAATGACATCCACCCTCTGCAATAGAATCAGTCGCACAAAAAGGCCTGTGCAAACTGTCAGTCCACTGTGACATATTATACTAAATAAAAAGGCCAATGCTTCCTGCCGCGCAGAAAATGAAATTAAGAATCTTCCTGTCCGCCGGACTAAGGTTAGTCAGGTGTTATGTTTTAAACAAGGAAGAACACTTTGTAATGAATTTGTAAAAATCCTTACCTGCACGAGTAGAACCAACATTCGTGTCACCAGGGTACCACTTCCATGGTGAGCAACACATATCGATAGCTGCCAACGGCCATTTTTCCCGGGCCCGAACACTACTTGACCTTTCGAAATGGAAGTACAGTATAATGAGAGCGCAAAAGGAACAGGGAACAGGGAACGGGAAACGAGATAAGGTCTCGGAGGCTAAGACCGAGATGGCAGCCAATTTGTTGAGCATGAGCATTGACGAAAACATCGTCACGAAAGCAACCGGACTTTCTTTGGAAGATGTACGAAAATTGCGAAAGTGAGGCTTTTTGATGTCGAGGGAAATTATGTTGAATTATTATCGGCCATCGGGAGTCGCTCCGATCTTCGGAGTCATTATGACATTGTTTATGGGTGTTGCCGGCGGGTCACTTCTCGCCGTCGTTTACGCTTTTGTAAACCATCATGACCCGCTGCTCTATCTCAATGTCCTCCTGGTCTGCGGTTTTGCCTTTTCGCTGGGATGGATCGTCTCCCGGGGAATTCATAAATTCCATATCCGCAACGTCCCCGTCGCGGCCGTCACAGGCGGACTTGTCTTTGTCGCCGCCTACGCCGTACACTGGCTTGTCTACGTCGCCACGGTGATCGTCGACTGGGAGACGAATTCTCCCTATGACGTGACGATGATCCTCCAGGTCGCCCTGGCCTTTTTGCAGGATCCGCAGGAGCTTCCGGAGGTCATCCAGGCCCTGAATCGTGAGGGCGTCTGGAGCATGAGAACGAGTTCTCCGATGGCGGTCAGGGGAGTTCTTCTGTCCGTCTTATGGCTCGCCGAGGCGCTGGTCCTCTGCTATTATGCCGTCAAAAAACCCATGGAGGAGGCGGGTAAACCCTATTCCGAGCGCTGCGACAAATGGATGGACGCTCAGGATCTTCCGACGCCCGCGGCCTTCATCGAAGATGTGGAGGGCTTCAAAAACGCCCTGGAGCGCAACGACTACAGCGCGCTGACGACCCCTCCCTCTCCCGCCGTCGACGTCGGCGGCGATAACGTGAAGTACGCTACGGTCGTCCTCTATCCCGATCCCTTCGACCCCTGCCTCAGCGTCCGGAACGTGTCCGTTCAGGCAAAGAAGAAAAAGAGAGAGACCTCCACTAAAAATGTCGTGCAATACCTGAAAATTTCGCCCACGGTCGCCCGGAATATTTCCCTTGCCCTCGGCGGAAGCGCGACGCCCCCGGGCGCTTACAAAGGTTTATTGTAAGACCTGCTCAATATCCGCCTCACAGGCGGGGCAGGGCCGCGAGCAGCGCCCGGGTATAGGGATGGGTCGGACGCTCCAGCAGGTCGGAGGTGGCCCCGGACTCCACGATTTCGCCCGTCCGGAGAACCAGCGCACGGGCGGCGGCGTAGCGGGCCAGCAGCAGGTCGTGCGTCACGAGGATCATGGACATGCCCCGGCGGATGCGGCGGCTCAGGACCTCCAGCACCTCCCCGCGCGTCGAGACGTCCTGCATCGCGGTGGGCTCGTCGGCCAGAAGCAGGTCCGGCTCCAGAATCAGGGCACGCGCCACCGCGACCCTCTGTCGCTGTCCGCCGGAAAGGGAATAACGCACGCGCGCGTTCCACAGCTCCTCGGGCAGCCTCAGCTCAGCCAGAAGCTCCTTCGCGGCGGACAGCCCCCGCCCGCTTTCGCGCCTTCCATGGACGATGATCCAGGGCTCCATCACGGCCCCGAGAACGGTCAGGGTCGGAGGCAGAGAGCTGTAGGGGTCCTGCGGCACGTAACCGCACCGGCGGCGCGTCTCCCGTCGCGCGCTGTCCGTCATCGTCTTCACGGACTGTCCCCGAAGCTCCACATCCCCGGTCGTGGGGGGCACGAGCCCCAGCAGCGCGCGCAGCAGCGTCGTTTTGCCGCTGCCCGACTCCCCGACGACCGAAAGCGTCTCGCCCGCCTCCAGAGAAAAGGAAACGTCTCTGACACCCCACACGCTTCGTCGCTGAAAAAGTCGGCGACTCTCATGGAGAACGCCCAGTCCCTCGACGCGCAAAATCATCATGCCTCTTCCCTCCCGGAGATACTCGCATCACAGGCGTACGCCTCACCGGGCGTGCCCACGCTGAGCGTGCCCGCGCCGAGCGTGTTCACGCCAAGCGTGTTCACGCTCTCCATCTCCCGGATCGCCCGGATGAGGCTCCGGGTGTAGGGCTTCGGAGAGGATTCGATCACTTCCCGGACGGGGCCGCCGTCATCGACCAGGCCGTCCTTCATCACGAACAGAGAGTCGCAGACGCCCGCGGCCAGCGGCAGGTCGTGCGTCACCAGCAAAAGCCCCATGCCGCGCGCCCGCACCAGCTGGACAATCACGTCGAGCACCTCTTTCTGGGTGATCACGTCCAGCGCCGTCGTCGGCTCGTCCGCGAGAAGAAAATCCGGGTCGCAGGAGAGGGCCGCAGCCAGCGCCGCGCGCTGTTTCTGTCCGCCCGAGAGTTCGTGGGGATAACGCTTCAGAAACGAGGGCTCCAGCCCCACCGTCCGCAGGAGCTCGGCGGCGTGTCCGCGGCTCTCCCTGCGCGTCATGCGCAGGTGGTGCTCCAGAACCTCCGTAATGTGCCGCTCGATGGTGAGATGCGGGGTAAAGGAGTTCATCGCGCCCTGCGGCACGAGGGCGATGCGACGCCAGCGCCAGGCGTTTATGGCCCCTTCGTCGAGTTTCACGAGGTCCGTCGCCGCGCCTTTTTCGTGAAACCGTATTTCGCCCGAAATCAGCGTCCCCGCCGGCAGCAGGCGCGGGATCGCCATCAGAACGCTCGACTTGCCGCTTCCCGACTCTCCAACCAGCCCGGCGATTTCCCCCCTGGAGAAGCGGAGAGAACAGTCCCTCACGGCGCGCACCTCGCCCTGTCCCGCGGTCCGCGGGCGATACGTCACGGAAAGGCGGCTCAGCCACAGCGTCGTTTTGTCGCCCGTCATCGAGCGCTCCCTCCCTTCAGGCGCGGGTCCGCGCGCTCCTCGAGCCTGCGGCCGATATCCATGAAAATGAGACATATCAGCGATATCCCCAGCCCCGGTGGCAGAATCATCCACCAGGCGCCGCTGGTGAAGGCTCCAAAGACGTGCGCTTCGTGCAGCATACGCCCCCATGAGGGCAGACGCGGGTCCGACAGCCCGAGAAAGGCCAGCCCCGCCTCGGCCAGAATGGCCCCCGGAACGCCGAGCGCGATGTTCGCGAGCAAAAGAGGCATGGCCTCGGGAACGAGGTGCCGGAAAAGAATGTAGTTCCGCCGTGCCCCCAGAGCGCGCAGGCCCTCGACCCACGGAGCGTCCCGCAGGGAGAGCGTCATGGAACGCACCATTCGGGCCGTTCCCATCCACGAAAAAATCGACAGGATCAGCACGAGATTCCAGAGGCTCCTGCCCCACATCCCGGCGAAAATCATCAGTATCGGCAGCGTGGGTATGGACAGCAGCACGTCTACCGCGCGCATGATCAGCGTGTCGGTCGCCCCGCCCGCGTAGCCCGAGAGAAGGCCGAAGGCAAGGCCGAAAAACGTCGCGATCAGCGTCGCCGCGATCCCCACGATAAGCGATATGCGCACCCCCCGGACGAAAAGGGTCGCCACGTCGCGCCCGCGCTGGTCCGTGCCCAGCAGGCCCCATCGACCCCCTTCGACCCTCATGACGACGTCCCCACTGCCGTCGAGAGAAAGACGGTAAGCCCCCCGCGCGGGAAAAAGCACGGCGGCCATGTTCACGAAGGGCTCGATCCCGAGGGCCTTTTTAAAGGGAATGTCGCGGGCGTCGAGATCGATGTCCCCACGCCCGGCGGCCAGAGTAAACTCGCCCTCCGGCATCGTCCATCGCACCTGCGCGCCGTCAAGCCGCCCGGTCAGCGACACGCGCAGAGGCGGAGCGTATTTCCAGTCCAGAGCGATTGATGCATTGGGGCTCTGCCCCAAACCCCGCTCAAGGGCCGTGGGCCCTTGAGAATCCCGTAAGGGGGTCTCGGGGGGGCCCGCGAGGGAGCGCACGCGACCGAGCGAGCCCTGCCCCCCTGAGCTTCCAATCGCCATGGGCCCTTGAGAATCCCGTAGGGGGGTCTCGGGGGGGGCCTGCCCCCCTGAGCTTTCAATCAGGGTCTCGCTTCCGGTTACGTGAAAAACCATTGTCGGCGCGATGGAGCTGTCGAGCCAGTCCGGCTTCGAATACGGCGGGGCCTGCGGGCCGTCCCTGAGCCCCAAAACCCCCGGCCCCGCCAGAGCCGCTGCGGCCAGCAGCACAAAACAGACAAAACTGAAAGAGCAAAGATCACGCCTCATGTCGAATACCACTCGCGTTCTCCGCTCAAAGCAGAGTCACGGACCCTCTCTGCTCCTGAGCTTCCTCCGTCTTCTGCCCGTCCTGATGCCCGGTGAGAGATTCCATCCGCTCGAGGTCGATCTGTATGCAGTTTTGCAGGTCAAACAACGTAAAACAGTCCTCGGCACAGGCTCGACAGTCGTTCAGTTCGGCGTTGCCGACATTCTTCTGCTTCGCCTCTTCCTTCCACGCCGGGAAGTGATTGCGAATCTCCAGCGCCAGCTTTTCCGCCTGCGCCTGCGCGTCGTGATGACGGATCGAGTACACGATGAACAGGGAAAAAATGTAGGGAACCTCGACGTCGGAAAGCTCTTCTCTGGGGTCGTAGTCGAGCCAGTAACCCATCACGTGCTCGACGTACTTCTTCCCCTCGTTTTTCATGTAGTTCCACAGCGGAGCCGTTCTATCGACGAAAGCCCCGGGCAGCATTTCACGACGATAACGGCCGCAGAGCCAGTTTTGCAGAGCCACCTTCGACTTCTCAGCGAAGTGGAAATTTTTGTCCGGCTGCATCGCAGAAATGATGTTGTGCTTGGAAATAGCCACTCGGATCGAGGCCTGCAACTCCACGACGGCAGGTTCTCCATCGAAAAGACACTCGATATGCAACAGGCTGGGGTGCTTTGCGCAGGTCAGCTCCGGAGACGTGCTCGCAACGCGTTTTGCGCCGATGAACTCCACCATCGGCTCCAGCATCATGTTGTCGTTGACGATGTCGCCGTCGTGAGAAACGACGCAGAGGTACGTGATGTCCTCGCTCAGAGTCTTCACCAGACCGGGGTTGTAGTTCTTCAGTATATCCACGTTGATCATGCTGCACTGACGCCATTTCGTGTCTTTGTTCCACATGGTCTAAACCTCGCAATACAAGGGAGTCGAGTAAAGCGTTATCGCGTCCGGGAAGGGGTAGAAGGGTTTTGTCGCGCCCTTCGGCCTGCGGCGCAGATCTTCGGACTTTTGCGCAAGATCTTTCAGGGTTTTCAGGTCCTGCCCCGTGATTTTCTGCCTTTTCAGCTTCTGAACAAAGGTTTCTCCGTCCGGGAAAGGATGGCGGACGGCGAGGTCCAGACGGTTGACCCCGGCCTTTTCCACGCGGGCTGTGACATCAAGGCAGTATTGCAACAGATCGTCCTGGTCGGCGTTCGGGGCGGCCTTCCCAAACCAGGAGTAAACCTGCGCGGCGGAGGCGTCGAAAAGAAACGCCAGATCGGCGCAGGAGAGGTGCAGGATCCTTCGCAACGGCATCAGATCGCTCTCCCGGCTCAGCTCCGCATCCCGGGCATCCGTGGTCTCCGCCGCGTCGCCGGGCTTCTCCATCTTCTCTGTCTTCTCTGTCTTCTCAGCGGCCACGCTCACGGGGACGGGCTCGACAGAGATCGGGACGTCCGGCTCGTTCACCGTCTCAGGCTCCGGCTTCCTGGCCTTTTCCGGCAGTCTGAACAGGAACTCCCTCGTCGGCTTCACGCTCCTCGTGGACTCGGATTCCACGTTTTTTCGAAGCGCTTCGAACCGCTCGGAACGGACGGGCATGAAGAAATCGTCCATCTGAAAGGAAGGCTGCGAAACTCCCTTCCCGTCAGGTCCCGGACGCAAAGGGAACTTCGAAGACGTCTCCGGTTCGAGCTTGAAGTCGGGGAAAACTCTCTCGTCCGATCTTCCGCCCCCCTTTGTGCCCGGCGACTTTTCGCGGGCGTCCTCCAGACGCGGGGAACGAACGGGCGTGAAAAACTCATCCATCACCTCCACATACGGGGGATCGAGCTCCGTATAAGGGTCCTCCCGCGGTTTTTCCACGAAAGGAACGACTTCCCTGTCCTCCCACGCTATGGGGTCCAGCACCTCCACCTTTGTGCCCTCCGGCCTGGCGACCTCGTCCAGCAGGTCGGCCAGCGCCTTCCCCTGGGAGACGTTGGCGAAGCGCAGAAAGGATACGTAACTGACGGCCTTTTCAAAATCAGATTCACTGAGCGCGCAGATCATTCGATACAGTTTTTCCCGGTCCACGGACCCCTTTGTCACGACAAAAACTCCTTTCTATTCTACACCGCCCCGCCGCACACGGGGATCGACCAGCACATACAGCAGGTCCGCCAGAAGGTTACATCCCACCGTCAGAAGAGCCAGCAGAAAAAATGCCGCGCCCGCGGAGGGATAGTCGTGCGAATTCGTGGCCTCCAGCAGGAAACGACCCGCTCCGTTCAGGGAGAACACCGTCTCCGTAATCACCGCTCCGCTCACCACGCCGGGCAGCGAGAGCAGCAGGATCGTCAGAACGGGCGGCAGGATGGAACGAAACGCGTGATTCCACACCACACGCCGACGCGGCAGGCCACGAGCCACCGCCATCAGCACGTAGTCCTCGCCCAGAGCCTTCACCATCATGTTGCGCACGTAAAGCGCCCACCCCCCGAAGCTCAGGATCACGAGCGAAAGAAGGGGCAGCGCCAGATGCCGCAGGTAATCCGCCACGCCCGCAAGCCCGGCGAGCGGCGGTATGGATGTGCTGCCGCTCAGCGGGAAAATCGGCCACAGCCACGCAAAACACATCAGCAGCAGCAGTTGAACGAAAAACGACGGAAAGGAGAACGACACGGCCCCGCTCCAGAGCACCAGACGTTCCACCTTCGACCCCCGCCTCAGAGCCGCCTTCACCCCCAGCGCGATGCCGAGCGCCGCGGACAGAAGCAGAGCCGGAAGCAACAGCGCCACCGTGTTGGGAACGCGGTTCCTCAACTCGTCCCACACGGGCGTGCCCGTCATCATCGACAGGCCAAACCGGAACGAGAGCATCTCCCGGATATAGACGACGAACTGCTCCGCCACAGGCCTGTCCAGACCCCACTGCGCAGCCAGTTCCTGTTTGGCCTCGGGCGAAAATCGGGGGTCCACGATGCCGGTCAGAGGATCGCCGGGCATGATGCGGAAAAGGAAAAAATTGAGCACCAGAACGATAATCAACACAACGACCGCCCCGCCAAAGCGTTTTAAAAGAGCGCTCATCTCCTGTTCCCCCTTCCCCTGTTCTTCATGCTCCTGCGCTTCATATTCCTGTGCTTCAGTCCGCGATCCTGCATTTCGAAGCCCTTCAATTCGAAGCCCTTCATTTCGAAGCCTTTCATTCCGGAACCCGCGTCGGCCCGCCCGCCGCGGAAACGGCGGGGGCGTACAGCATGTAACGTTCGTTTCTCGTCATGTGCACGTATTCTCCCGTGCGGGACTCCCGGAACGTAAAGGGCCCCGTTCCGACCAGCTCGGTCATCGCCGTTCCGTCCGTCGCCGTATGGGGTTGAAGGGTCGGCTGCCACGCCCGCCAGTCCTGGACGTTCTCCAGAACGTGCCTGGGCAGAAGAGGCATTCCCCCGATGTTGTGGAGGTGCCAGAAACTCGTGTTCGCCATGACGATGCGCACCCGGTTCTCCGCCACGACCTCTATCGATTCGATGTCCTTCACGCTGTCGTAAAAACGCGGGACTTTATGGTCCCGGATGTACCGGAGGGAGAACGCCACGTCCTCCGCGGTCAGGGGGCGCCCGTCCTGCCACGCCAGGTTGGGACGCAGCGTGAAGGTCAGGATCGATCCCCCGTCCGGTTCCCTTTCTGGTTCTCTTTCTGGTTCCCTTCTTTCCGGCGCAATGTCCCAGCTCTCCGCCAGCCATGGAACGTCCTCGAACGTGAAGGGATCGATGGAAATCAGCGTTTCGAAGACCGTGCTCAGGACCGTCCAGTCGTAGGCCGTCGAGGAGACCAGCGGGTTCAGCGTCCGAATTTCCTCCGGGATATTCCAGTAAATGGGCCGCCCGGGGCTCCGCTCCAAACCCCGTTCAGTCAGCGCTTTCTCGTCCCCCCGAGTTTCAATCGGCCTCATCGAAATGAGTGTGTAGAGGTTGTCCGACGTCGTTCGGTCGGTGGTGAAAACGCCCTCCCAGTCGTTGCGGACCGCGGAGACCGAATATCGGCTGTAGATCGGAATCACCGGCATCAGCTCCGCCAGAAGCTTTTGCGCACTGGAAGCCAGAAGACGCGCTCCCTCTTCATCGGGAACGTAACGCAGGTCCCACAGTACGCGATCCAGCTCCGGGTCGGAGATGCCGCTCAGATTGTACCCTCCTTTCACGTCCATCGACGAGTGATAGAAGGAGTAGAGGACGTCGGGGTCGCGCGTCATGCTCCACGCGTTGGTGCAGGCGTCGAAGTCGTGCTCGTCCACCCGGGCCAGCATGGTCTGAAAGTCGAGCGGCTCGGCCTCCGCGGGAACGCCCAGCGCGGAGAGCGCCTCGGCCATCAGTTGCGCGACCTCGGTCGTCGTCGCGGCGATGGACGAGGGAGGACAGAGAATGCGCGTCGGCGGGACGGGACGTCCGTCCGGCGCGACCAGACGGCCCGCGCGCCACGTCCATCCGGCGTCCGAGAGGCGTTTGCGCGCCGCCTCGACGCCCGAAGGGAGCGCCACCACGGGTTCGTACCAGGGAGAAACCGGAGGCAAAAAGCTCGACAGGGGCTCGCAGTACCCGGAAAACAGGTCGCGTACCCACCGCCTGCGCTCGACGACCTGTGCGGCCGCCTGACGCAGTTCTTTCTGGTCCCACGGAAATTTCCGAACGTTGAAGGTGATGAAAAAGGCGTGAAATCCGGAGGCCGCGGAAAGGCTCATCTCGCCCGACCGCGAAAGACGCTCGATGTCCGAGGCGCGGTAAAGGTCGCCCAGCACATCGAGCCTGCCCGCCGAAATCGCCAGAAGCTGCGCGTCCGTGTCCCGGATGACGACGTAGTAGAGGTCCTTCATCTTCGGCCCCTCGAACTGAAGGACGTCAAAGGAGGACGCGCACAGGGGAGACGCAAAAAAGAGAGCCGCAAGCCACAGCAGAATCGACGTGCAAAGGTATTTCAAGATCCTGTCTCCTTTCGACATTGAAACTCAGGGGGGCAGAGCTCGTTCGGCTGCTTCGCAGTCCTCACTGGCCCCCCCTGAAACCCCCGGATTAAAGCTCAGGGGCAGAGCCCGTTCGCCCGCTTCGCAGTCCTCACTGGCCCCCCTGAAACCCCCGGATTAAAGCTCCGGGGCGGAGCCCGTTCGCCCGCTTCGCAGTCCTCACTGGCCCCATCTGAAAATTAATGGGGTCAGGGGACTGAGTCCCCTGCGGGGTGGGGGGCGGAGCCCCGCGGTCCTGGCTTCAGGTTGTAGACGCCCCGGTTATTTATTTTCCTCCGGAAGCGACCACGTAGCAAGAACCGCCGAGCAGATCGCGTCATAATCGCCCGTCTTTCCGACGGGACATTCGAACAGCGCGCTGTAAAGAACTTCGCCCTCCAGACGTCGAACGAGCACGAACGCGACCTCGTCCTTCCGGTAACGCAGGAGATATCCTTTATCCAGCAGGACGACGCCGACCTTCTCCGCCCCTGGAGGAATGTCGTCCTGCGCGGCATCCGGGACCTTCGAGACGCCGGACGCCGCGAAAAAACGCATTCGCACGTCGCTGTCCTTTCGGGAGACGAAGGCGCGGCCATCCGCCTCCTCCGGCAGAGCCTCGAAGACGTCGCTCGGCACGTCGACGCTGTAGCCAAACTTCCGGTTGACGTAAACCTCCGCCCAGGCGTCCGTTAGACCGGACACAAGGCACAAAACCAGCAAAGCGATGATGCGCGTCCCCCGGATTCGCTTCCTCCAGTCTCCCATAAACATACCTCCCGCTTATTTACGAGGACAGCGCGCACGGCGTTCTGCGCGAATGCAAAAGCGCCGGCGGCTGCGGAAAATCCTGACACACTATATTTTTATTTTTTTATTATAACTCTTAATAGAACATCCCTGCCTGAGAAGACCAAAAAAGCCGCCCGAAATTTTGGGCGGCCTCCTGTTCTCTCAATAAATTCCTCTCAATAAAGCGCTCCCCGGCTTTGCGGTTATTTCTTCCCCCGCCCAAAGCGTCCGCGGGCGAAAACCAGAGCAAACGGCAGCAACAGCACCCCCAACCCCAGCGTGTCGCACGTGCCGCCTCTGTCGTCGAGATGGTCGACGTTGGCGTCGTCGCGGGGGGACACCG
>JAISSA010000169.1 GCA_031273365.1 Synergistaceae bacterium | reverse complement strand
ACGAGCGGAGCGGCCAACGACCTCGACCGCGCGACGAAGACGGCGCGTCAGATGGTCACGGAGCTGGGCATGAGCGATCGGCTCGGCCTCGTAAAACTGGGGCGCAAGCACGAGGAAATTTTCCTCGGGCGCGACATCTCCGAAGACCGCGATTACAGCGAAGAGGTGGCCTACGCCATCGACCAGGAGGTCAAGTCGATCATCGATTCCTGTTACGCGAGAACAAAGGCGATCCTGACGGAAAATCGTTCTCTTCTGGACCACATCGCCGGGATTCTGCTGGAGCGGGAAACGCTGGACGGCAAGGAGTTCGACATCCTGATCGAAGGCGGAGAGCTGCCGGTGAAAAACGGCAACGGCAACGGCAATGGCAATGGCAACGGAAAAAAGAACGCGAAAGAGGAGTCGGCCCCGCCGGCCGAGGATTCCGCCAATCAGGAAGCGGAAGAGGCCGATAAAAAACCGAAGCGGCCGAGACGCAAAAAGAAGGAAGAAACACCCGAGCAGAAAGAGGTCCCCGACCTTCCCGAGGAAAAGACGGACGAGCTGCCGAAGAAGGAGTTTCTGGCGTAGGGCTCCAGGGGAACGTGTTCCCAGGGAACGTGTTCCCAAGGGAACGTGTTCCCAAGGGAACGTGTTCCCTGGCTCGCCCGGCCGCTGGCCCCCTGGATCCCCCGATCGGATGTTTCAGCAGGTGCCCGTTCCATTTGAAGTCGAGGGAATCCCTCCGTACTATGGAGCGGGCATCGTCATTTTACATCAGAGATTATGCGTAAACCAATGTCAACAACTTAAGCCAAAACCGCGGGGCTCCGCCTCCCGGCAAAAACCCCGCAGGGGATTTTGCCGGGTCCCCTGACCCCATTAAATTTTCTTTTGGTAATTTATACCCTAAATAGTGGCACGTTTCGATCGGGGGGACAGGGTTTTGATACAGAAAAATTTCGTTCTGCACTCCGAGTGGCCGCCGTCGGGCGACCAGCCGGAGGCGATAGCGGCGCTGACCAGGGGGCTGGAGGCGGGGGAGCGGTTCCAGACCCTGCTGGGCGTCACGGGCAGCGGCAAGACGTTTACGGTGGCCAACGTCGTCGCCGGCGTGAATCGGCCGACCCTGGTGCTGGCGCACAACAAAACGCTCGCCGCCCAGCTTTACAGCGAATTCAAGCTCTTTTTCCCGGAAAACGCCGTGCATTACTTCGTCAGCTACTACGATTACTACCAGCCCGAGGCGTATATTCCCGCGAGCGACACCTACATCGAGAAGGACGCGTCCATCAACGACCGCATCGAGAAGCTGCGTCTCGCGGCCACGAAGGCGCTGGTCGAGCGGCGCGACGTGCTGGTCGTGGCCAGCGTCTCCTGCATCTACGGTTTGGGCAAACGCGAGAACTACGAATCCGCGATCTTCCCCTTCGCCGAGGGGGACCGGTGGGAGCATCGCGCGTTCATGCAGCACCTGCTGGAAAACTACTACGAGCGCAACGATCAGGTTCTGGAGGCGGGAAAATTCCGCGTTCGGGGGGACACGATCGAGATTTTTCCAGCCTACGACGAGAACTGTATCCGCGTGACGTTCTTCGACGACGAAATCGAGCGCATCGACCTCATCAACCCCGTGACGGGCAGGTCCGTGGAGCGCATCGCCGAGACCTCCATCTTTCCCGCCCAGCACTACGTCACGCAGACGGACGCGATAGAGCGCGCTCAGCCCCTGATCGAGGCCGAGATGGAGAAGATGGCCGAGCGCTTCAGCAACGAGGGAAAGTTCATCGAAGCCCAGCGCATACGCATGCGCACGCGCTACGACCTGGAGATGCTGGCGGAGGTGGGGTACTGTTCGGGCATCGAAAACTACTCCCGCTACCTGGACGGGCGCGAGGCCGGAGATCCGCCGGGGACGCTCGTGGATTTCTTCCCGGAGGATTTTCTGCTGGTCGTGGACGAGTCGCATATCACGCTGCCGCAGGTGCGGGGGATGTTCAACGGCGACCGCGCGCGCAAGCTCGTGCTGGTGGAGAACGGGTTTCGCCTGCCGTCCTGCCTCGACAATCGCCCGCTGGAGTGGCACGAGTTCGAACGGAAGATGCGCACCGCGGTGTTCGTCTCCGCGACGCCGGGGGACTACGAGATCGCGAACTCGGAGCGTCTCGTCGAGCAGGTGATTCGCCCGACAGGGGTGGTGGATCCTGAAGTGGTGGTTTTGCCCGCGACCGGGCAGGTCGACGACCTGATCGAACGCCTCCGCGCCGTGACGGAAAAGGGGGAGCGCGCCCTCGTGCTGACTCTGACGAAAAAATCGTCGGAGGACCTGGCCGAATATCTGCGGGAGATGAAATTCAGGGTGAAGTACATCCACTCGGAGCTGAACACCTTCGAGCGCGCCGAGCTGATCCGTGACCTTCGCAAGGGCGACATTCAGATTCTGGTGGGCATCAACCTGCTGCGCGAGGGGATGGACCTGCCCGAGGTCACGCTCGTGGCGATTTTGGACGCGGACCGCGAGGGCTATCTGCGCTCGTACCGCTCGCTGATCCAGATCATGGGGCGCGCCGCGCGCAACATCAACAGCGTCGTATATCTCTATGCGGACAGGGAGACGGAAAGCATCCGCAAATCGGTGGAGGAGACGGCGCGCCGCCGCAAAAAGCAGCTCGACTTCAACGAGGCGCACAACATCACCCCCCGCAACATCGAAAAGGAGGTCACGAGCCTGCTGCCGCAGGAGCTGCTGGAGGCGTACTCGCTGGACTCCGCCGTTTCGACGGACGCCGCGAAACCGACCCTCACCGTCAGGGAGCTGGAGCGCGCGATGTGGGACGCCGTCGAGAAACTCGACTTCGAGCGCGCCGCCGCCATCCGCGACATGATCGCCGAGGGGCAGGGGCAAAATAAAAACTCCGACGGCTCGAAATCTGACGACCTGAAACCCGGCGCGAGACGGCCCGCAGCCGCAAAAAGAGGCGCGAAAAGATCCCGCCGATAACGGCGACGCAGCGCGAACGCGAGCGCGAACGCGCTTAACGGGGTCAGGGGGCAAGCCCCCTGCGGGGTGTGGGGCGGAGCCCCGCGGTTTTGCTTAAGTTGTTGACGTTGAAAAGAGAACCGGCCCACTGAGCTTCAGCGATTACACGAACGAAAGAACTCCTCCACTTTTTTGAGAATGTCCTCCGCTCCGGGGGGACAACCGCGAACGCAGGCCTCGAAGCCGGCGGCGCATTCCCCTGTACCGATCCCCCTGCCCTGAACGCCCCTGAAGCCCTGCCCGACGTGTATTTTTTCATGAACGCCGCGCAGGGCTCCCTGTTCGTCGAGGCGATAGAGCGCATGGATGAGCCCGGCATAACA
Source organism: Synergistaceae bacterium (assembly GCA_031273365.1). Taxonomy (GTDB): domain Bacteria; phylum Synergistota; class Synergistia; order Synergistales; family Aminobacteriaceae; genus JAISSA01. The sequence continues at coordinate 1,428 of JAISSA010000169.1, read as the reverse complement.
GATGGAACAGGCCTCGCGCGCGTCGACGAACTGCGCCAGATGACGCGCGGCGCGTGGCAGGGCGGCAGGCTTCGCGAGCGGCTGGTTCGTCCCGCGGGCCAGCTCGACCACGGTGTCGGACAAAATTTTGGACGACCCGACGCCCAGTTGTTCTGCCAGGATCAGGTGCTCGATTTTCGATGGATCGATGCCCAGGAGCGAGGCCCCAAAGGCGTCGATCCTTACGGGATCCGCCCCGAGGATCAGTCGATTCATCTCGATGGGGTTGCCGCCTTCCTCGAACGTGAGGTCGCCGCAAAGGGAATCGACCAGGATCAGGTCAGGCCGTATGACGGTGTTCAGGGCGGCGATGGGCCGGTGCAGGCCGATGCTGTGGAAGCGCCGCTTTTCGCTGTCGGGCAGGCAGCCCTTCAGGTTTTTGAGCGCGCAGGTCATCACCGTCTGACAGTGTCCTTTAAGGACCGGCAGGTTGATGAGGCGGTCGACCTCAAGAGGAGAGACGCAGATCTCCAGCTTCAGGCCCGCTGCGACAACGCTGCGCGTTCTGTCGCTTTTGAGGTCCTGCAGGCGCACGCCGTACTTTTGCGAAAGATCGCGATAGCCGCACGTTTGCCACGCGCGGACCGTGCTGTCCCCCGCCCAGGAGCCCTCCATAATCGTGATGTCCGTCACGCCGCAGTCCTTCAGGAATTCGACGGTCCCAGCGACAACCCGTGGCGAGGTGGTCGCCCCGGAGGACGCGGGCTTCGCCACAACGAGGTTGGGTTTGAGTCCGACCTTCATCCCCGGTTTGAACAGCGCGCCCGCGCCCGACGCCTCCAAAACCCGACGCGCCTCCTCCAGTCCGTCCGAGCCATAAATCACAAAAATTTTATTTCGATCCATGTCAATACCCCCAACAGGAGTATACAACTATCTTTTAGTTTGGAGTTCCCTTCAGCATAGCCCGGGACGCTTTTCCCGTCGTCGGCCTGTGCATGCCCCGTCCTCTTACAGTTTTTCGATCCTGTACCCGCCCACGCGGCGCGCGCTCCGATCCACGGCCAATCCGATCAGGGTCGTAGACCCTCGGGTCGTGGACCCCAGAGTCGTGGACTCCAGAGTCGCAGACCCTCGCACGGATTTTCGGTTCTCTTTGTACCGGTCCGCGTAGCCTTTTTCCCGAATCTGCCTCATCGCCTCGTCGGCCGCTTTCTCCGCGGCTTCTTTCCCGTCGGCGACCTTCAGCTCCACCACGTAACGGTGTCCGTTCTTCTCCGCCTCGATGTCGCTTCGACCCCAATAGCTGTGATTTTCCGCCGTCGTGGGAGTGCGCGACGCCCAGATCAGGGCAAACAAAAGCGCATGATAAAAGCTTTCCGCACGGGAAGGCGTATAATCCGCATCCCGCACGCGTTCCGTGTACTTCCGCTCTTCCCTCTCGTAAAT
>JAISSA010000160.1 GCA_031273365.1 Synergistaceae bacterium | reverse complement strand
GCGTCAGCGCTATTGCCGACAGCGATGGCTCCGCCTTTGCGCGCCGACTCGTTTCCGTAAAAAGTGCTGTTGGTAATGTTCACCACACCGGCGTTCTGAAAAAAGACCGCACCGCCATTCCCGTTGTTGCCTGTTGCGACGCTTTTGTTGTTGATGAAAGCGCAATTTTCGATCGTAAGAGAACCCGCGCGCACGCTGAGGGCTCCACCGCCATAGGTGTAGCTGCCGTTACGAGCAGTAGTTTCGCCTCCCGCGCCGCCGACCTGAAGATCCTCGAAGGTCAGGTTGCGGAGCACGATGGCGTTGCCGGTAGCGCTGTTGCCGTTAAAACGCAATCCCGTATTCGGGTCAGAAGCGCTCGCAGACTTGATCGTATGGCCCTTTCCGTCGATCGTCACCTTCCTGTCGTTCGGATAGGTCGATGCAGAAACCGCGTCGATATCGTTGCCCAGCTCAATGCAGGTCATCGCCTCCGCGTCTCTGATCGCGGCATCCAGGCCCGACCAGTCCGTCACGACAATGGGCTCGGCGGCGCTGTCGCCCGGGGCCGCAAACGCCGACGACGGAGCTGACAACGCCAGCGTCAGCGCAAGAACAAATGTCAGTACAGACAAACTTTTAAAAGTTCGTGAAACCACCTGCATGAATATACACCTCTTCTATCTGATAATGCCGTGAACGTAATCGTTCATCTCCAAATACCTTCCGCCGCACTTCATGAAACCCCGTTTTTGCGTTACGGACCGCGCGGAAAGCGCGGGAGCCGCATTCGTTTCGCGGGGCGATAAACCGGATTTTCGATGAATTTACGCCCTGTTTCCGTCATGGCTTCTCGTCCCCACTCCTTTCCTGAGCGTCGTTATCCTGCGCAATTTTTGACAGACGCCTGTAGCCGCTCGTCATGATCAGCCTGTTGTCCGCCGTGACCCACACGGCCTCCGCGCCCTTTTTTGCGATCAGGGCGCGGGCCTCCGTTTGGGGAAGGATGAAGGCGGCGGTCGAGAGGACGTCGGCGACCGTGGAGTCCGGATGAAGAACGGTGACGGACTTCACGCTTTCGGCCGGAAAGAGCGTCTTCGGGTCGATGATGTGGTGCCAGCGTCGTCCGCCGACCGTGAAATAGCGCTGGTCGCTGCCGCTGGTGACGGCCGCGCCGTCCGTGAGGCGGAGGACGTCGAGCAGCTTCGAGAGGTCGCCGTCGGGTGCGTGCACGCCGATGTTCCACGCGTCGCGGCCGTCCAGCGGAGCGCCGATGACGACGACGTTGCCGCCCGCGTTGATCAGGCCCGACCGCAGCCCCGCCTGCCGGAGGCGTTCCACCGCCTTCTGCACCGCGTAGCCCTTCGCCAGCGCTCCGACGTCGAGCCTCATGTCCCCGTAACGCAGCGACACGGTCGAGCGGTCGCGGTCGACGAGGATATCCCCGACGGAAACGTGAACCGCCGCCGCCAGAAGCTCCGTGAGGGATGGAACCGAGGCGTCTCCGCCCGCCAGAGCCCTCTCCCGGCGGTCGTGCCAGATCGAAAGAACGGGCCCCAGCGCGACATTGACCGCCCCGCCGGCGTCGCTGTAAGCCTCCTTCGCGACCTCGAGCAACTCTATAATGGAAGAATCCGCCCGCAGAGGTTCGCCCCCCGCGTGGTCGTTGATCGTCTTCATGTTGACCAGTCCGTCGTAGTCGTTGTAGATGTCGAACAGCCGGTGCAGGCGGCTCATCTCTCCGTGCAGGATGTCCGAGTATCGCCCGAACTCCGCCTCGCCCTGCGCAAACGCGGTGAAGGAGACGTGCGTGTCGAACGTGTCGAAGAATTCCGCGGAAAATTTGCGGAAAACTCTTTCTTCCTCTCCGCCCCACCTGCGGACGACGAAGGCGACAAAAACAACAAGCCCCGCCAGCAGGAACGCGGCGACGACGATTTTCCCGAAGCCCCGGCGCTTCATGATGAAACCCGTGCGCCGGTCCGCACGTCCCGCTTTATGCATCCGGCCTCGCTCTCACAGGCGTTCCGGGAGACATCGGACGGGGGTGGGCCGCCCTTTTGGGTCTGGATACCCGCGTTTTTGAAAAGCGGCATCACGACGCCGAGCAGTGCGGCGGTCAGGCTTCCCGCCAGAACCCCGGCGACCGCCATCACCGGGAAAAGGAAGAGGAGCAGGTTGCTCGACGCCAGCCACGAGGCGGCGGCGAGTTGCGCTATGTTGTGCGTGACGGCCCCCGCGACGCTGAGGAGAAAGTAGGAGGCGTCCCGCCACACCGCCGCCAGAAGCGCGATCACGCAGAGCGACGTCACGCCTCCGCTCAGGCTCAGCAGCCCCGCCACCGGGCCCCGCGTCAGGAAGACGGAAAGGGATTTCAGCGTCGCGAGCATAAAGGAGGCGCGTTTGCCCATGAAAAAAAGCGCGTACATCGTCACCACGTTCGAGAGCCCGAAACGCATATGAAACGGCAGGGGCGGGAACATCCCCTCCAGTATGGACAGCACGAAAATCAGGGACAGCATGAGGGAAAGCGTCGTGAGTTCGAGCAGGGTAAAATTTTCCGCCCTCCCCTTCGATTTACCTTTCAGATTCAGATTCAAATTCAAATTCGATTTCAACTTCAAATGCAACTTTTATCGAGCCTCCCCAATTTACGCGCAATCTATATTAAATTAAAAGGCCTAAAGTTAGAATAGCTAAAAACAAGCGATATTCCAGTTTTACGCCATTGATTTATGCTATTTCTTAACATCAACAGCTATATCAATAGGTCATGCCGTCCAGCGCCTCTTCGCCGCGTTCGCGGGCGGCGACGCGGACGACGACCCTGTTGGGAAGGCAGACCGCCGACTGCCCCGGCAGCGACAAAAAACCCGCGTGGATACACGTTTTATCCGGGCAGTC
>JAISSA010000123.1 GCA_031273365.1 Synergistaceae bacterium | reverse complement strand
CCGGTCGGTCACCAGAAAATCGCGGTTCACGAGGTCGTTGTGAATCTCCTGCCGTATCGGGCTGAAGTCGGCCTCCCCGCCGCTTCCGAAAAAGCGCTCGTGAGGACAGTGCCCGCAGGTGGAGTCTCTTCCGTAAAGCGACCTGTAGCAGACCTCTCCCTCGACATCGCCGCACTTCAGCAACTCCGTCAGCCATCCGTTGACGTAGACGAGTTGTTTCGTCCCGGGGTCGCATACGTAGATCATCGCGTCGACGTTGCTCATAATGCCCTGCAGGGCGGATACGGCGCGTTCCGTCTCCTCTTTTGCGCCGAGGACGTCCACCGCCATGGCGTTGATGCTGTCGACCACGTCGCCCAGCCATCCGGACGCCGGCTCCAGCTTTATCGAAAGATCGGATCTCAGGTTTCTCAAACCGCCGATAATGCGCTCTATGTCGCGGAACGTCCTGCGCGAGAGCAGCAGAACAAGGGCTATTGTCAGGACGTAAGAAAGCGCGATGACCGCGAACACCCGGCCCGCGAAAGCGCCGAACTGATGCTCGATGTCGCTCGTAAGCTCATTGGCCCATACATAGCCGATGACGCGCCCGCCTCGCTGTATCGGCTGCATCGCGTTCAGGATATTGCCCCTCACCATGGTGCCCGTTCTGACCTGGGGGATATTCGTCCTCATGACCTCGCGCCCCGGGTGATCCGGAGCGATAGGTTTCCCCACCGTTTCGTCGAATTCGGACGATGGCCCATACGTCACTATGGCGTCGAGTTCGCGCGCGTAAAACCCCACACCCAGCCCCGAAGCGACGGAGGCCACTTCGTCCGTTACGTCGCGCAGCGCCCGGTTCAGAGCGATTATCTTCTCCTCACGCGTGGCGGATTCAGCGCCGGCTTCCCGGAACAGCTCGTCGTACCCGCCGGGGGAGAGGCGTTTTTCGAGAACTTTGGCGATCTTCAAAAGGCCGCTGCTTTTCTCATTCAGCAGAATGTTTCCCGTTACGTATCTCACCATGTACCACGTCGCGATTCCAGGGACGCTCAACAACAAAAACAGGACGAAAAAAACCTTCCCCTGGAACGAGAAAAAGAATGACCGTTTCAACAGGGACACCTCTTTCCGAAGCCCAAAGCACTTGAATTCCACAGATAATGAGTGATTATAGCATCTTGCAACTCAACTTACACAGCAATTTTTTAAGATATAAATGCTTACCATAGGTCGTTTGTCAGTGCAGGGCGCGTACCCGGGCACCTCGATGGCCCGCTGGAGAGTTTTGAACGTTCCCCCGCTTATGCCGACCCACAGGTCTGTTTTTGTTGTCCGGTACATGATGAAAAATTTAGTTGATGAAAAATTTAGCTTGACAAAATTGCAGGAACATAGTTAAATTTCGTCATATGGGCCTTACTTTTGTATTTCATTATTAAATTCCATTAAGTGGAATTTTAAAGCTTCTATTGCAAATCGGGGGAGGTGTTGAGCAAAAAGCGAATTTGTCGCTTCTCAAAGACAGGTTTTAAGATCGGTTTTAAAACACATGCAGGGGGCACGAGGCCCCTTCCCGCCGAACAGTCAACGTGCAGTTCGAAACATCGACACAATTAAAAAAATATGGGGATGATGGGAATGTCCAGAAAATATTCTCTCGCGCAGCTGACGGTTTTGCACTGGTCTCCGCCCGAAATGATCTACAACGCGCACCTGACGGGTTACGATGCCGTCGGCATTCGTCCCATCAGCATGGGCGTTGAGGGCGAACACGATTTTGACCTCGCAAAAAACCCCGAACTCTTCAGGCTGACGGAACAGGCCCTGAAGGAAACCGGCATGGTCATCAACGACATCGAGCTGGCGAAAATCGCCGACGGCATCGACGTCGCCCGCTACGAAAGCGCCTTCGAGGCCGCGGCGAAGCTGGGCGTCAGAGACGTCATCAGCAGCATCTGGAGCGACGACAAAGATTTTTACCTGGAGCAGTTCGCGAAGCTCTGCGACCTGGCAGGGCAGTACGGCATCTCCGTCAACCTGGAGTTCGTCACCTGGGCGAGCGTGAAGACGCTGAAGGGGGTCCGGGAAGTTCTGGACGCCGTGAAGAAACCCAACGCGGCGATCTTCGTAGACACGCTGCATTTTCACCGCTCCCGCGTGACGCTTGAGGAGCTGGACGCCTGCCCGAAAAATCTGTTCCGCTTTATGCACATCTGCGACGGCCCGAAGGAAATTCCGTCCGAATCGAGCCCCACTTACAGAGAAGACCTGATCCACGTGGGACGCGACGCCCGCGATTACGTCGGGGAGGGTGGCATCGACATCGCGGGGATCGTAAAAAAACTTCCGGATGACGTTCTTTTTTCCATAGAGCTGCCGCATCTCGAAAAAGCGGCGAAATGGGGCCCCGTGGAGCACGCCCGCCGCTGCCTCGTCACGGCAAAAGGGTATATGAAAAAGCATGGCATCGAGTAACGGAGGCGGGGCGGAGCCCGTGGCTCCGGTTTAAGCTGGCGACATTACAGGCCCGACAGGAGGAAATATTATATGGAAAAGAGCATCACGCCGGAACATCTGAAAATTCTCGAGGAGCTCGTGGCAAAGGCTCGAAGCGTGCAGGGCATCATCGAAAACTACACGCAGGAGAGGGTCGATCGCATGTGCCAGGCCGTCGCCTGGGCGGCGGGGAACCCGCGGGACTTCGAGCGCCTCTGCCGGATGGGCGTCGACGAGAGCGGCGCGGGCGACCGCGACGGCCGTTATGGAAAGCGCCACAAGATCCTGGGCGTCCTGCGCGACGCCCTCCGTCAGAAGAGCGTGGGCGCTGTGGAGGTCATCCCGGAAAAGGGCCTTGTGCGCTACGCAAAGCCCGCGGGGCTCATCGTTTCCCTGATCCCCATGACAAATCCCGAGCTCACGCCCGTCGTGACCGCGATCTACTCGCTCAAGGCCCGCGACGTGACGATCTTCTCCCCGCACCCCCGCACGAAAAAAACGACCTTCGAGGTTGTCCGTCTGATGCGTGATGCGCTGGAGGCCATCGGCGAGCCCTCGGACTTCCTGCAGTGCATCGAAAATCCGAACCTGGCGATGGTGGACCAGATCATGAAAATGGGCGACCTGATCATGGCCACGGGCGGCCCAGCCATGACGAAGGCGGCCCACAGCTCCGGCAAACCCGCCTACTGCTCCGGCGCCGGCAACGCCACCATGATTTTCGACGAGACCACCGACATCGAGATCGCCGCGCGGAACACGCGAACCAGCAAGACCTCGGACTTCGGCTCCGGCTGCTCCGCCGACGGAAACCTGGTCATCCATGGCGACATCTATGACGGGATGGTCGAGGCCCTCAAAAAGGAGGGCGGCTATCTCGCCACGTCCGGAGAGCGGGCAAATCTGGAAAAGGCCATGTGGGACGCGGAGGGCCACCGCATCGTCGATACCGTGGCCGTGTCGCCGCAGAAGCTCGCCAAAGCCGCCGGCTTCGATATCCCCGAGGACCGGAAATTCATTATGGTCGAGGGAACCGGCATCGGAAAAGAGCACAAATTCAGCGGGGAAAAGCTGACGACCCTGCTGGCGCTCTATCGTTACGAGGGCGAGTTCGAGAACGCCCTCTCCATGATGGACGAGATTTATAAGGTCGGCGGGCGCGGACACTCCTGCGGCATCTACAGCCACAACGACGACCACATCGACCGTCTGGCCCTGCGCGCGCCCGTCACCCGCATCATGGTGCGCCAGCCTCAGTCGAAGGCCAACGCGGGCAGCGCGGAAAACGGTATGCCGATGACCTCCAGCATGGGCTGCGGCATATGGGGCGGAAACCAGGTCTCCGACAACATCGGGTTGAAGTACTACATGCAGAGCACGTTCGTGGCGCGTCCCATCCTCAGGGACCAGCCGGAGGAGTCCGTGTTGTTCGGGGAGTTCTTCGACCCGGCCGTAACGCGTTCTTAAAAACGAGGGAGGTATGCAGGCGTGAAGAAGCTGGTTTCCGAACAGGTTGTCGACTACCTCGAAAGGCGCGGCGTCGAGCACGTCTTCGGGCTCACGGGCCACACCGTGATCGCGATGCTCGTGGCGCTGGGTCAGAGTGAAAAAATCAAATACGTCTCCGTGCGTCACGAGGCCATCGCCGCGTTTGCGGCGGACGGCTACGCGCGCGTCAGGAAAAAGGCCGGCGTCGTCATCACCCACCTGGGGCCGGGCTTCACCAACGCCACCACCGGCGTGGCAAATGCGGCCTTCGACAGCATTCCCATGGTCGTCATCGCGGGCGACGTTCCCAGCTATTACTACGGCCGTCACCCCCATCAGGAGGTGAACATGCACTGCGACGGGTCGCAGTACGACATCTACAAGCCCTTCGTCAAGCGGGCCTGGCGCGTCGACAACCCGGAGGCGCTGCCCGCCATCCTCGACCGGGCCTTCCGTATGGCCGAAAGCGGCAGGCCGGGGCCGGTGCTCATCTCCGTTCCCATGGACATGTTTTCCCGGGAGATCGACACGGACCTGTTCGAGCGCACGACCATGGACAGCCCCGTCACCGTTCGCCCGGCGCTGGCCCCGGACACGGCGAAGGCCATAGCGCAGAAGCTCGTCTCCGCCGAGCGCCCCGTCATCCACGCCGGAGGGGGAGTCCTGCTCGCGGAGGCCTCCGCCGGGCTGCAGGCCCTGGCCGAATTTCTCGATATTCCCGTCTCCCGCACGCTGATGGGGCACGGCTGCATCTCCGACGCGCACCCGCTGATGCTGGGGCAGACGGGGTTCTGGGGCTTCGAGCTGACGCATAAAATGACCACCGGCGCCGACGTGATCCTCGCGCTGGGCACCCGCTTCGCCGAGGCCGACAGCTCGAGCTGGTATCCCGGCGTCACCTTCGACCCGGGCAGGAGCAGGTTCATCCAGATCGACATCGACCCGACGGAGATCGGGCGCAACTACCCCGTCGAGATCGGAGCCGTCGCGGACCTGAAGCTGGCGCTCCGGCAGATTCTGGAGGAGGCGAGGGCGATCCTTCCCGGAGGCCGGAAAAATCCGGCGCTGCGTGACGAAATCGCTGAGTTCAGGGCGAAGTTCAGGGCCGAAAACAGGGCGATCTGCGACGACGGGCGCTTCCCGATGACGCCGCAGCGCATTCTGCGCGACGTGAAGGCGAACCTGCCGGAGAACGGCATGATCGTCACCGACGTCGGGTGGAACAAGAACGGCATGGCCCAGCAGTACGAGATCACCGTGCCGGGAACCATCCACCACAGCTCCGGTCTGGCGACGATGGGGTTCGGGGCCGCGGCGCTTCTGGGCGTCAAGCTGGCCGCGCCCGACAGGAAAGTGATTACCCTCGTCGGCGACGGAGGTTTCGGGACGAACCCGTCGGTGATAGCCACGGCGGTCGAGCAGAATATCGCCGTGGTGTGGGTGGTCATGAACAACAGCGCCTTCGGAACCATCGCGGGGCTGATGAACGCCAGCTTCGGCACGCAGTTCAGCACGGTCTTCACGAGGCCCGACCCCGACGGAGGCCCCGCAAAACCCTACACGCCCGACTGGGCGGCGGTGGCGCGGGGGTACGGGATAAAGGCCGTCCGGGTCGAGTCCGCCGACGAATTCGCCACCGCCTTCAGGGCCGCGCTGGACAGCGACGAACCGTACCTTCTCGACGTTCCGATGGAGAACATCGCCGTCCCCACGCCCGGCTGCTGGAACATCAACGACATCTACAGGCCGGGTGACCTGGTGAGCGAGGGCAGGCTGGTGAAGAAGGAAAACGGGAAGTACCTTGTCCCCGGACACGCAAAGTCCCACAAAATCTAAAGAGGCGCAACGGAGGAGATACCCGTGAAATTTCTCAGGTGGTTGGATGAGCACTTTGAAGAGACGATTCTGGTCGTTTTGCTCGTCGTCATCAATTTCGTCATGCTGGCTCAGATCGTCGCGCGCTACATTCTCAACGACTCCATGTCCTGGCCCGAGGAGTTCTCTCGTTACTGTTACGTGTGGACGGTGTTCCTCTCCATCAGCTACTCCATCGCCAAAGGGAACATGCTGCGCGTCGGCGTCGTCATGGACCTGCTGCCGGCGAAAGCGCAAAGCACGATACGCATCCTGTGCAATCTGATTATGCTGGCCCTGTTCTGGGTCTTTTTCCGCCACTCGGTCAGCGTCGTCGGGCACATCAAAAACGTCACCCACGAAATATCCTCCGCGATGAGAATTCCCATGTGGCTCGTCTACATGGCCACGCTCGTCGGCTTCGGGCTTGCGATAGCGCGCATGGTTCAAACCCTCTTCAAGAATATTTGCCATTTCAACGAAAAAGCGGAGACCACCATCCAGGCGACGCTGAAGGAAGCTCAGGCCGAGACGAAACTGGCCTCTCAGGACGACAAAAACTATCGACACGTGGAAGGGGGCGCGGAGTGATGGTCGGTTTGATCTTTATTGTGCTGGGCGTCACGATGATCTTTGGAATGCCGATCGTGATGGGGATGGTGCTGAGCGCCATGACCCCGATGATCCTGGGCAGCAGGGCCGGCGGTTCGATCAACCAGATGATCACCAACAGCTTCTCCGGCGCGGACACGACGCCCATTATCGCGGTCCCCCTCTTCATCCTCGCGGGCGTCATCATGGCCGAGGGCGGGATTTCCCGCAAGCTGTTCAGGGTGTTCGCTTACTTCGTCGGGCGCTTCACCGGCGGGCTGCCCTGCGCGGTCATCCTCACCTGCCTCTTTTACGGGGCGATTTCGGGTTCGGGACCGGCAACGACTGCGGCTGTCGGCGCGATGGCCATACCGTTTCTGATCGAGCTCGGGTACGACAAGGTCTTCTGCGCCGGCATGGTCGCTACCGCCGGGGGGTTGGGCGTGATCATTCCGCCGTCGATACCCTTCGTGCTCTACTCTCTGGCGACGGGGGTTTCCACGAGCGCCCTGTTCATCGGAGGCGTGCTCCCCGGAGTTTTTATCGGCGTTTGCCTGATGGCCTACGCGGTCTGGTACTGCCGCAGACATGGCGAGAACAGGGAGAAGATCGACGCCACCCTGAACGAAATGCAAAAACTGGGGTTTCTTCGGATTCTCTGGAGCAGCCTGCCGGCGCTCATGTCGCCG
>JAISSA010000113.1 GCA_031273365.1 Synergistaceae bacterium | reverse complement strand
TTCTTCTGAATAAGGAACTGCGCGTGCCCGGCGCGCACAGGGGACAGAGAATCGTGGACCTCCTGGTCGACATCCCTCTGAAGAGCGGAAACATGACCTGCGTGCTGCTGCATGTCGAGTTTCAGGGAGCGATCTGGAACAGACAGCCCTTCCACGTGAGGATGTATAAGTACGCCTGCCTGATCATGCTCCGCCTGGGACGCCCCTTTACGGCGCTGGCAATACGCACCACGCCGAGAGGCAGGACCGAAAAAGTGCATTATGAATCCGAGTGTTTCGAGTCGCGGACGGTTTACATGTACCGTACCGTTTTCATCGACCAGCTGGATGAAGCGCGGCTCATGGAAATGGAGAACAACCCGGTGAGCGAGGCGGTTATTGCGGTAAAGCGTATGATAAAAGCCGGGAGAAGCGAAGCAGGACGTTTCAGGCAGGGCAGGGAAATCTTGCGCCTTCTGAAAACGCGAGGTTATTCCCTGGAAGTGCGCCACAGTCTGGGGGAGTTCATCGAGGGAATCACCCGCCTGAGTGCGGAGAAGCTGGTGGAAGAGTTCGAAAAGGAAATGGAAGGCCTGCTGGAGGAGGTGAAATCCATGCCGGTAACAGCGCCGATAATGGAGAAGGTTCTGAAGAAAAAATCGTACGAACGGGGCAGAGCCGAAGGAGAAGCCGAAGGAGAGGCCAGAGGAAAAGCTGAAGGAGAAGCCCTTGGAGAGGCCAGAGGGAAAGCCGAAGGTGCTCACCTTAAAGCTCTGGAGACGGCGCGGCTGATGCTCGAGCGCAATATGGACATTGACGTCATTGCGGACCTGACGGGGCTTTCCGAGGACGAGGTGCGCGAGCTGGAGTCAGGGCAGGCTTTATAAGTATATCATTGCTTTCAGATCCAAACGTCACACCGGACAGGGCCACCTGAAGGCGGCTCTGCCCGGTGTGACGGCAGACCTGGACGGGCCGGACACATGGAATTTGAACGGAAGTTTACCTCTAAAGAGACATAAAGCTTTGTAAACAGAGAAGTGTTTATTTTTTTGCAGCCATGTACTATAAAACCCACAGGATAAACCTGTCAGGTGCCTGCGCGTCAAAGGAAAACGACCTTTTGTAACCGTTCAGGCCCATGGGGGCGGGGGAACGTGTTCCCACGCTCGCCCGGCCCATGGCCCCGGAGTCTGCCCTTTCCTCAGACTTTTAAATGGGAAGATTACGTAACGGTACCTGGGTTTTTATTGCAGGACGGTACATAATAGACCTGAAACGTCAGAGAATTTTGAAGGAAAGCCAGGCAGGAGTCCGATGGGAAAATATACGGAAGGCGTTCGACAGTGCATTATCGTCACGGGGATGTCCGGCGCCGGGAAGACGACAACCCTCAAGGTTTTGGAGGATCAGGGTTTTTTTGCCATAGACAACATTCCACCGATGCTCCTGCCGCAGCTCTTTCAGCTTCTGTCGAACAACAGGGCGGCGACGCACATGGGGCTGGCCGCGACGATCGACATTCGCAGCGAGCGCCTGCCGGACGACTTCATGAAGGTGGTCTCCCTCCTGAAGAAACTGACCTCCGACGTGAAGATCGTCTTTTTGAACGCGTCCGACGGGGCCCTGCTCAGCCGCTTCGAGCAGACGCGGCGACGTCATCCGCTGGGGGAAAACCTGTCGATTCAGGAGGGGATACGTAAGGAACGACTCCTTCTGACGCCGATTCTGGAGAACGCGGACGTTGTGATCGACACGTCGCTGATGGATTCCCGACAGTGCCGCGAGCGCCTCGTCGACGAGCTCTGCCGCGAGTCAGGCGGCGTTTCTCTGCTGTTCACTTCCTTCGGGTTCAAATATGGCGTTCCGCAGGACAGCAACTACGTTTTCGACGTCCGATTCCTTCCCAATCCGTTTTACGTCGCGGAGTTGAAGCCCCTTTCGGGGATGGACGACGTCGTCAAAAAATACCTGCACTCTTTCCCGGAAACCGAAGAATTTTTGGACTCCTGCACGCGATTTCTCGATTTCGTCATTCCCCGTTATCTCAGCACGGGTAAATCCATGCTGCACGTCGCCGTCGGCTGCACCGGCGGAAGGCATCGTTCGGTGGCCGTCGCGGAGTGGCTTTTTACCCGTTACGGAGACACGCCGGGTGGGATCAGCGTAAACCACAGGGACCTTTCCAGGGTTCAGGCGCTTTAAAGGCGGATTGGAGATGGACTGGGCTACCGGTTTTGCCGTCGGCATCTTCACCGCTTTCTTCATCATCGTCGTTTTCGACGTCCGGGGTCTGCGGAGGCCGCGCTCCGGGGAGAGCGATCCGTTCAAAGGCGCCATCAGCCACCGCCTGGCGACCGGCCCCTGTATCGTGGCGGTCGGGGGCGGAACGGGGCTTTCCACCCTGCTGAGGGGGATCAAGGGATTTACGCGCAACACCACCGCCGTCGTGGCGGTGACGGACGAGGGCGGAAGCTCGGGGCGGCTCAGGATGGAATGGGGGGTCCTGCCCCCCGGAGACGTGCGCAACTGCCTGGTCGCTCTGGCCGAAAACGACAACGCTCTCAGGCGCGTGCTGGACTTTCGCTTTGACAGGGGGGAGCTTGCCGGGCACAGCCTGGGAAATCTGCTTCTGCTCGCGGTCTCGGAGCTGTGCGGCGACTTTCGCGTCGCCGTCGAACAGATGAACGACCTGCTGGCCATCCGGGGCAAGGTGCTGCCGGTGACGACCGAGGCGATAACCCTCGTGGGGCTGACCACCAGCGGCGACAAGGTGCGGGGCGAACTGGAGATCTCGAAAAACGGACGCAACCTGAAGGAAATTTGGCTGGAGCCGGAGGGCGCGCGGCCGCTCGTCGAGGTGCTGCGCTCCGTCGACACGGCCGATATCATCGTTCTGGGCCCGGGAAGCCTCTTCACGAGCGTTATTCCCAACCTGCTGCTTCCGGAGTTTGCGGAAAAGCTTCGAGAGTCCCCAGCGCCCAAGGTGTACATCTGCAACCTCATGACTCAGCCGGAGGAAACGGAGGGAATGAACATCCTGAATCATCTGGAATGGGTCTCCGCCGCTCTGGGCTGCGTCCCGGAGTATATCGTCGTCAACAGCGCTCCGATCCCGGACGACCTCGTCGCCGGCTACAGGCTCGAGGGGGCCGATCCCCTTTATCCGGACAGGCATCAGCGGGAAAAGATACGAAGACTCGGCTGCACGGTGATAGAGGTTCCCACGATCCAGGTCATCGATGGGAAGCTCGTTCGCCATGATTCCTTTAAACTGGCCGAAATACTTCTGCGCCTGTGTCGGGAGCTGGAGGTGAACCGGTAAGCGTGTATTCTCCGGTGGAGGAGCTCTGGGACGAATGGTCCTCGTTGCCGATTGCCTCCGAGGAGGCCGCATCCGCGGAGGCGGCGGGCATCGTCGCGGGACTTCATCCCGGCAGGGGCTCCTGTGCGAAAAACTTCCGCGATCCCGGCAGTTCCCGCCTGTGGGTGCTGCACCGTCTTCTGAAGCTCTGGAAAAGCACCCGGTGGGCGGGGAGGCTGAACCTCGCCGGGGGGATGCTCGTGCCCAAAAGCATGAAGGGCCGTGTCCGCCTCGTTTTCCCGGAGGAACTGTACGAGGAGGTAGCGCATTTTGCGCCGCCCGGCCTGAACTGGCTTCGAGGGGTATGGGGAAGCTGCGGCTCGCTTTACATCCCGAGGTCCGGTTATTATCTTGTCATGAGGTCAACGGAGGAAAACCTCGTCGCCCGCGTGGGAAAGGTTTTGCAAAAGGCGCGCATTCCCCGAACCGAGCGCCGGTTGCGCGGAGCATACGAGATCCTTCTGAGGGACCAGGAGGAAATCGTGACCTTCCTGAACAACATCGGGCTGGCGGGCGTTTCCCTCAGCATCGAAAACAAGGCCGTTCTGCGCTCGATGCGCGATCGCGCCAATCGTATGCGCAACTGCGACACGGCGAACATCCGAAAATCCCTCAGAACCGCCGAAAAGCAAACGGAACTGGCGCTGAAACTGCAAAGAGAGAACCTCGTCGAGACGCTTCCGGCGTCGCTCAAATCTCTTGTCGAGGCGCGCCTGGAATATCCCGAGGCGTCGCTCTCGGAACTGGGGGACGCTTTGTCCCCATCCGTCACGAAAAGTACGATAAAATATCGCTGGAAACGCCTGTGCGAATTTATGGGCGAAACGGACGGGTTTGCGTAAGGTCAATCTGGAGGAGGGAAATGCAGTGAAACTGAGAACATTTGGTTCCAGGGATGTTGAAAACAAAAAGGTTCTGGTACGCGTCGATTTTAACGTCCCCTTCAAAAATGGCAGAGTTACGGATGACGCCCGTATCCGCGCCCATGCCTCGACGGTGGGGAAGCTTCTGGAGGCGGGGGCGAAGGTCGCCCTGGTCTCGCATTTTGGACGGCCGAAGGGGAAGCCCGTTCCCGGGATGTCCCTGGAGCAGATCGTCCCGGATGTGGAAAAGGCCTACGGGAAGAAGGTCCATTTTGTCGATGAATGCGTGGGCCCGAAGGTCGAAGCGGCGGTGGAAAATCTGGGGAAGGGCGAGCTTCTGCTGCTGGAAAATGTGCGCTTTCACGCAGAAGAGCAGGAGAACGACGCGGCTTTTGCCGCACAGCTCGGTAAGCCGTTCGACGCCTTCGTCATGGACGCGTTCAGCGCCTCGCACAGGGCCGACGCCTCCACGAACGGGATCATGTCCGTGCTGCCGTCCTTCGCCGGCGACGTCCTCGTCAGGGAGGGCGAAATGCTGGGCGCTGTCAGCGAGTCTCCCGTCAGGCCCTACGTCCTGATTCTGGGGGGCGCGAAGGTCTCCGACAAGATCGACGTCGTCGGGAACCTGCTGGACAAGGCCACGACGATCCTGATCGGCGGCGGGATGGCCTATACCTTTTTGAGGGCGCAGGGGCGCTCCGTGGGGAAATCTCTCTGCGAGGAGGACAGGCTGGATTTTGCGCGCGCGACCCTCGAAAAGGCGAAGGAAAAGGGAGTGAAAATTCTTCTGCCCGTGGACAGCGTCGTCGCTGACGGGCTGGAGGCAAAGGAAACGGCCGTGGTCGACAGCGACGCGATGCCCGCCGACAAAATGGGGCTCGACATCGGGCCCAAAACGGCGAAGCTCTTCGTCGAGGCTCTGACGGGCGCGAAATCCATACTCTGGAACGGGCCCATGGGCGTCTTCGAAAACGAGCTTTTTGCCGCCGGTTCCATCGCGGTGGGCGAGGCCGTCGTGAAGTGCACGGCCGCGGGGGCGACCTCCGTCATCGGCGGCGGCGACACGGCCTCCGCCGTCAGGGAGTTCGGCTTCGAGGACAAGGTCTCCTGGGTCTCCACCGGGGGCGGAGCCAGCCTCGAGTACTGCGAGGGGAAGAAACTGCCGGGAATGGCTCCGCTCGAAGCGAAGTAACGGCGAAAGGGGATAATCATAATGAAGAAAATTCACCTGTACGGCAACTGGAAGATGAACCTGACCCGCGGGGAAACCGAGGCCTTTTTCAGGGACTTCGCCGCGCAGTTTTCCTCTCCCTCGCCGCTCGCCGGGGCAATGGGGAAGACTCTGGAGGTCGCCGTGTTTCCTCCCTTCACGTCACTGTCCGCGGCCGAGAGCGCGATCAGGAGCATGAATAAGGACGTCGCGCCGATTCTTGGCGCTCAAAACGCGTATTTCGAGGCGAAGGGGGCCTTTACCGGAGAAGTGTCTCTCCCCATGCTGAAGGATGCGGGATGCACGCACGTCATTCTGGGGCACAGCGAGCGGCGGGCGATATTCGGCGAGAGCGACGACCTGATCGCCAGAAAGGTCAAAGCCGCCCTCGACGCCGCGCTCACCCCGGTATTCTGCTATGGCGAGACCCTCGGGGAGCGGGAATCCGGAAAAACCCTCGACGTCGTCTCGCGGCAGATGCACGCGGCGCTGTCCGGGCTTTCCGCCGGGGAGATGGAAAAGATCGTTTACGCCTACGAACCGGTCTGGGCCATCGGAACGGGCAAATCCGCGACCTCGGCCGAGGCGGAGGAGGTCTGCGCCCTCAGCAAAAAGCTCGTGCAGGAGCGGGCCGGTCGGTCGTTTCCCGTCGTCGTGCTTTACGGCGGCAGCGTCAAACCGGACAACGCCCGGGAGCTTCTGTCCATGGACGCCATCGACGGCGCTCTCGTGGGCGGCGCCTCTCTGAAGGCGGACTCATTTTTGCAGATCTATAAACAATACAGTGAATCAAAAATTTGAAATTAACGGGGTGCAGGGGACAAGTCCCCTGCCGGGGTACGGGGCGGAGCCCCGTGGCGTTGGTTTTGACATTGGTCTTTTATCTGAAACAGCATTCAATTTTCGGGAGGTATTCGTGCGCAATGCAAAAAATACGTAAGATATTATTTAGACGTAAGATATTATTTAAATGGAGCGGGGTCGTTCTGGCGGCGGCGTTTGTTTTTCTTCCGGCGTCCGGCGCGTGGGCGGCGAAAGTCGAGGATGCCCTCAGCGTCAGACCTGACGGGGCGATTTACCTGTCGATGCGTATGGACGACCTCGGGGGCGCACTGAAGAATATTTTTTCTCCGGAGAACGTGGAGATGGTCACCTCTCTGTCGCGTCCCCAGGATGCCGGGAGCATTCAGCTTTTTGCGAGCGTCTTCGCGCAGATTCCCGTCAAATCGCTGGCGCTTGCCGTGGGAACGACCGCGGACGGAGCGCCATTCCTGCAACTGGCGCTTTCCATGCCGCCCGCGCTGCGCTCCAAACTGGACCTCGTCTCGGCGGGAGAGGCAAAAGCGGCGGATATTGTGACGCTTTTGCTGGGAGAGGGGGGCCTGTTGCTGGCCGCGGCCGTCAACCCGGTGCTGCAAAAGGGGGAGGCGGGCCCGTACTACACCATCGAGGGAAAGGTCGCGCTGAGCGCCAGAGACGATCTGCTCCTGATGGCGCTTTCTCCGCAGGACCTGCAGGACTCGCTCTCCGCTCTGGGCGACGCGAAAAAGCGCCTTGCCCTGAAGCGCAGGTTCGACAGCCCCAATTATTATTTCCTTCACGCGGACATGCCGACGGCCGTGGCGCTTGCCGCCAGCGGGCAGGGCGCGGGGGAGACGGAAATACAGAACATGAAGGCCATTCTGAACGTATTCAAAGCGCCTCTGGAGATGGAAACGGCCTTCGATTCCGCGCCTGGAAGGTTTTTGATCTCCTGCGCGATAAATATTTTCGAATCGATGCGTCAGGCGGCGCGTTTCAAGGACCTTCCCCCCCGACCGGGCGCGGATCTGTTTCTTGCGGGCGAGGGGAAGCTGCTTTTCGGAGTGTCGGGCCTCACGACCTTCAGCGCCGCGGACCTGAAGGCGACTTATCCGTCGCTGACGAAGGGGTGGGAGAGTTTTATCAAAGAGGCCTCCAAAAGAGGCATTGCGGAAAAGGACATCGAAAACCTCCTGACGGGGAGCCTTTCTCTGGTCGGCGGAAGCAACGCCTCGATCCTGGGCAGGCCGGCGCCGGGGATGTACGTGGCGCTGCGCGGCCGTGAGGGCGCGGCGTCCCTGATTTTGAACGCGGTCCTCGCGGACCCGGAGTTTTTGAACGCCGTTCCGGTGTCGCCCGTCAAAAGCGCAGGATGGGACACGCTGGTGATGGTGGACCCCGCTCTGATCCCCGTTCCGCTGCTGTTGGGGGTCAGGGAGGAGACGCTTTTCCTCGGCATGATCGATCCCAAAGGCCTGGACAAAAAACCGGAATTTTCGCCGAAGGTCGCCGCATTGCTTAAAGAAAAACTTTTTGCTGCGGGATTTTTCGACACGGCGGCGGCGTGGGACCGTCTGCGGCGGGAGCTTGCCGATCCGGACTCGGAGCTCGGGGAGCTGGTCGCCCTGCTACCGGGAGTCGCGCCCGACGCGGCGAAGATCCTGGACGACATCATGACCGCGGACCTGGGCGTGAGCTTCATCGGCCTGCGGAGCCCCTCCATGGATACGTCCTTTGTCGAATTTTCCCTCGTCGACGTTCCCCGGGAAAAGCGGCTTCTTCCCCGGCTCCTGAAGGCGGCGCAGGCGCTGAAGCTCGACGCCGATGCCGTCGAGGACGAGGATGAAGAATCGCCTCTCGCCCTTCTGCTGGCCGTCCGGGGCGCCATTGAAGAGGAGATCGCCGGCGACCCCGACGCGACGCCGGACGACTGGGCGGAGGAGTTTTCCGACGTCGTGACGTTTGTCCGGACGGACGCGGGGCTTTATATCGGGGCGCAGGTGGCCGGCGACGATCAGAAGCTGGAGCTCATCGAGAACGCCGAAAAATTTGAGCTCACGGGATCCGCCGGGCTCGGCATCGCGCCCGACGGCAACCTCTACGACGGGCAGGAGGCGGTATGGATTAAAATCAGAAAATAGTGTTAATAACTTCGAAATCATGGGGCTCTGCCCCCCGACAAAAACCCCGCAGGGGCCTTAGGCCCCTGACCCCGTTAATTTTCTTCCTTAAAAATCTAAATTTGGGGTAATATATCATTCATCGGCCGCTCGAAATTTTCGGCCGATGAATATTTTTTGGGCTTTATATAAGGGAGTGGCCATACTTGATTCGTTCGTTGGAAGCTCGTTCGTTGAAGGAATGTTTTGCCGTACATTTTCCCCCTGGCGCGTTTGAAACCCCGTCCGAGCCCCGCCTGTCGGAGAACGCCATGTGGCTTCTGGAGCAGAGATATTTCGTTCAGCGTTACGACGAAGGGACGCAGTCTCTGCGAAAGGAGAGGAGCTTCGAGGAATTTGCCCGCCGCGTCGCGCGTACCGTCGCGAGCGCGGAGACGATGTACCTCGATCCCTCCGATCCCCGTTCTCCGGAGTGGTTGCAGGTTCTGGAGAAAAATATCACGAACGACATCCTGCGCCGACGTTTCCTCTTCAACTCGCCGTGTCTTTTCAGCGCGGCGGCGGGGCTTACCGTTCTGCCGGAGTTCGCCTCCATCATTTACAGGCCCGTGGACGAGATGACGTTTGCGGATTACGCGCGCCTTTTCAACGCTCGCACCCAAAGCCAGCAGCTTTTCGCCTGCTTTGTCATCAACGTCCCCGACAGCATCGAGGGCATCTTCGAGTCGGTGAAGGACGCCAGCATCATCAGTAAGTTCGGCGGGGGCGTAGGCGGCAACTTCGGGTGGCTGCGGGAATACGGTTCCGAGATTCGCGCCGGCACCGGCGGCAGGGCCTCGGGGCCCGTTTCCTTCATGGAGACGTGGAACACGATGGGCGCCGTCGTGGTGCAGGGCGGGAAGCGTCGGGCGGCCCTTATGGGGATGCTGTTCGACGATCATCCGGATATCTGCCGGTTCATCGACTCCAAGACCGAGGAAGGAAAGCTTTCCTATTTCAATATCTCCGTGGCCGTGTCCGACAGGCTCATGGAGGCGGCCGCAAAAAACGAAAATTTTGACCTGATATCCCGGGTCGACGGGAGCGTCGCCCAAACCGTGAAGGCGCGCGACCTTCTGGGGCGCATCTGCGAGAGCGCGTGGAAACGTGGAGATCCCGGAGTTTTTTTCATCGACAGGGCCCAGCAGGATAACCTGCTGAAAATGGGGGAAGAATGGGTCATCGAGTCCACCAATCCCTGCGGCGAGCAGCCGCTTCCAAACTACACGAGCTGCAACCTCGGGTCCATCAACGTCGAGGCGTTTGTCGACCAGGGCAACTTCGAATGGGAGGAGTTCAGAGACCAGATATCGCGGGCCATCTGTTACCTGGACCTGGTCATCGACGCCTGCGCGTATCCTCTGGAGAAAATCGGGGAGCGCACCCGAAGGATTCGTCCCGTGGGCCTGGGGCTGATGGGCCTTGCGGACGCCGCCATCCTGCAGAAGATCGTCTATGGAAGCCCGGAATTTCACGCGTACTGCGAGCGCCTGAGCGGGGTGCTCGCGGCGGAGGCGCTGCTGGCGACGTCCCGAATCGTCAGCGGCCTGGGCAAGGACCCTTTTCCGGAGTTTGCGCTGGTCCGGGAGCTGTTCGATCGCTTCAGGAGCGATATCGAGGACGGCGAGCGCCTCTTCAGCGAGGGAGTCCTGTTCAGCGAGGAATGGTTTTTGCTCCTTTCCGGGGAGGAGTACGACCAGTTGCTTGCCCGTATGCAGCAGTCGACGCTGATCCCCCGCACGCTGGTCAACCTCCTGCACGAGTTCCGCAAGCCGGACCGGGGGTACGCCTTCGAGGAGGCGAAAGAGGCCCTGCACAGCCTGGTGCACGGGCAGATGCGCAACAGCCGACGCCTTTCCATAGCGCCGACGGGCTCCATCTCCATGATCCTGGACGCAAGTTCCGGAATCGAGCCCAATTTTGCCTGGTCGTGGAACCGACACATCGCGAAGGTGGACGGTTCGGGCACGGAATCGCGCGATTTCTGGCACAAACTGCTCTCCGAGGAGCAGAAGGAGGAGTATAAAACGACGAACCGCCTTTCGGACAGGACCTGCGTCACGGCCTACGACATCACGACGCGGCAGCACGTGGACGTGACGGGCATTTTTGCGCGGATCGTGGACTCGGGCGTCAGCAAAACGGTGAATCTGCCCAACAACGCCACGGTCGAGGACGTCCGTCAGGTTTACGAGGCGTGCTATCGCCTGGGATGCAAGGGGATCACCATATACCGAGACGGCTCCCGCTCCTATCAGCCCATCGAAATCAAAAAATCGGAGGAAACGCAGGAATCGGGCCGCGTCAAGGAACGTCCGGGGCTCGTCGTGTTCGGCAGGACGATCAAGGAAAGCACCCCGTGGGGCAGCATCTATATCACGCTCAACTTCGACGGAACCGACCCGTTCGAAATTTTCATCACCGTGGGCAAGAGCGGCTCGGAGCTCAAGGCCATGACGGAGGCGCTGTCGAGGGTCATCTCCATAGGCCTCCGGTCGGGAAGCAAACTGGAGGACTTCATCGACACGCTCAAGGGGCTTTCGGGGAAGGAGTACTGGATGTTCGGGTTCGACGAGTCGCACGTCGCCCGCTCCATACCGGACGCCATCGCGGTGCTGATCGAAAAACTGATCGAGAGAAAGGACGCTCTGCCGGGTCCTCATCACGCTTCTCACCACGAAAAAGGGGCGATCTGTCCGGAGTGCAGGGCGCCCATGGAAATGATCTCGGGCTGCGCCTACTGTTTCAGTTGCGGCTACAGCCCGTGCAAATAACGGAACGGGCGCTCCGGGTCTAAGCGATTACCGGAATTGTTCCTGCGACTCGACCATCCACAGAAACAGGGCGCAGGAAAGGATATCCGCGCAGCCGCCGGGGCTCAGGTTTTTCGTGACCAGCGTTTTTTCCATGTCGCCGATCCGCCGACGGCCCTCCGGCGTCCACATGCCGCCCGCGACAAGGGCCTCCCGCGCCAGCAGCCGAACCTCCTCCAGCGCCTCGATGCCGCCCCGCGAGATCAGGTTGCTGTCGGCATTGTCGGCCATAATGCCGATCAGGACGTGAGCCAGCCGTTCCCGAAGCGAAAAGGGTACAAATTGCGTATTTTTCAGCTCTTCCAGCGCCGAGAGGGCCGTCGGAAAGCCTCTCTCGGCCTCGCCCCGGGCCCCGTCGACCCGATGAAGGAGATACGCGAGCTCCCCCGCGGTGCAGTCCGCCAGGCCACGCCCGGCGACGCCCCGGTCAGGCGAACGCAGCTCGCGCTCGACGATGCCCCTGACGAACGAGGCCGCCGCGTCCGCGACGCGCGCCGGCTCCAGAGCCTCTCCCAGCGCCTGTAAACGTCCGGCGGCGGCGCACAGGAGCCCCAGCAGAAAGATGGCCCCCTTGTGGGTATTGACGCCGCCGGTCGCATGGTACATCTCCCGTTCGCCCTGCCTGCCCGCCTCCCGCAGGCGCGTCAGAACGTCGGGGGGCGGAAGCGCGTGCATTTCCTGCCCGATCGACGTGCAGTTCACGTAACAGGGCAACAGGGCAACCGCGCCGTCGATAAAGGTCCTGTAGTTCATGTCCCTGTGCGCTCCGTTGTCCAGAGGCGTCACCAGCCCCGGCTTGGGATAGACGGAGGCCTCGTAGAGAAGGCTTTTCTGCGCGGCCTGAGCGACGTCGAAAATGAACATCAGCGCGCATCCCGCCAGGCGTCCAGAAGCTCCTCCGCGCGGCGCAGCAGTTCCTCCGGCGCGTGTCTTCCCCGGACGCACATCCCGACCTCCCGATCGCAGCACAGACAGCGACGCGGCGGCAGGCCAAGGAATTTCCTGTCGACGACCTCTCCCTGCGTGTCCATCACGTCTGCGTCCAGAAGACGTCCGATCGGATGTTCCGTCTCCAGGCGAACCGCGTATTTTTTGAGCTCCACGGGAGGCATGTCCGTCACGAAATGGGATTCAGAGCCGGCCGGCGCTTCCCGCTTTTCAAAGAAAAGCAGGCAGCGGCGCTCCTGCATGTCTTTTTTCAGCGCATCCGTCACCGCGCGGTGCGCCTCATTCCACCGAGGCAGATTCTTCTGAGGGCCCGGAACGTTCATGACGAGCGTTAAAAGCGCCCCATCGCCGCAAAGTTCGCGCCTCCGCAGCCAGCGCGCCTCCCGGGCGTCGAGAATGGCCCGCAGGACCGGATCGATCGCCTTCATCGAGGGGACGCCTTCATTAAAAAAACATCTTCCATAAGCGCCAGACATTTGCGGCTCGGGGCGGGGAGGGTCAGGGAGGAGAGCTCCTGAACCGCGAAAAGGCCCCACTCCCCCGCCTCGATTTTTTCGACCGTCAGGGGAGCCCGAGAAAAAATTTCCGTCGGCGCGGCGACGACAAACCACGCCGTCACCCGATGGCGCGTGAAGGAAAAGCGGACGGTCCCCATCTCCTCGCAGGAGAGGCATTTGAGCCCCAGCTCCCGGGCGTGCGCTTCGACGTCGGGCGTTGCGTTTTCCGTGGCGCGCGGAAACCACGGAATTTCCCACATCCGTGCCCACGGCCCCTCCTGTGGGCGTCGCCTCAGCAGACAGAGGCCCTCGTGTCGCCAGAGCACCGCCCAGGCGTCGATCTTCACCGTCGCGGGCCGGCGTTTGGGGAGGGGGCGCTTCGTTTCCGTCCCGCGGCGTCGAGCGAGGCAGTCGTCCTCCAGTGGGCACTCCCCGCACCTCGGATTTTTGGGCAGGCACACCAGCGCCCCCAGCTCCATCAGCGCCTGATTGAAGGCGCGGGCCCTGCCCTTCGGCATCATCCGCATGACGCTCTCCGTGGCCGCCCGTTTCAGGGCGGAGCTGCCCGCGGGTTCCGCGACGTCGCGGAGGCGGGCGATCAGGCGTTCCACGTTTCCATCCACCGCCGCAACCTCACGGTTGCCGGCGATGCTCGCCACCGCTCCGGCCGTGTAGGGGCCGAAACCCGGGTAGCGCAAAAGCTCGTCCCTGTCCTCCGGAGGACCGTTGTAGCCCTTCCCGACCATCGCCCGCGCCGCCTCCAGAAGATTGCGCCCGCGGGAGTAATATCCGAGCCCCTCCCAGAGCTTCCCGACCTCCGACGGGTCCGCCGCCGCGAGGGACGCCAGGTCGGGGAAACGCGCCATCCAGCGCTCGAAGTACGGCAGCACCGTTTCGACCTGCGTCTGCTGAAGCATGAACTCCGAGACCATCACCCCGTAGGGGTCGTACCCCCTCCTCCATGGAAGGTCGCGGGCGTTTCTTTCGAACCATTCGAGCAGGCGGGCCGGGGAGCGATCGCAGATTGCAGCGGGGCGGTTTTTCACGGAGCAATCCCTCAGAAAACGCCCAGCAGCCGCGCCGCGTTGTCCCGTGTCATCAGGCGGATGTGCTCCTCCGGGACGGCCGCGGTATCGTCGGAAACTCGCAGGCGCGGCAGAAAATCGTCGATCAGGTGCGCGTAGCCCACGCCGCCCCGCTCCTTCAGGTGCGAGCGCCTCGTGATGTCCATCGACAGAACGACCGACCCGCAGCGCCCGCGCCGGGACAGTTCCTTCAGCATCCTGACGCGGTGCGCGTCGTCCAGGTACGCGGTCTTGCCGATCGTGTCGAAGCCGACGGTCACCCCCCGATCGATCAGGCGCAGGATGTATTCGAGGTCGTTCGTCAGGTCGACGTGACTGATCGTCACCCTGGAGAGGTCCGCGCCATGCGCCTCCAGCAGGTCGATCTGCTCCATTCCCATGCGGCCCATCGTCGCGTGCGTCACGATCGGCGCTGCCGTTTCGGCCTGCACCCGCGAGGCGGCGATGAAGACGCGCTCCTCTTCCGGCGTGATCCGGTCGAGTTCCGTTCCGATTTCCCCGATCACGGAGGCCCTGACCGCGCCGTCGATCCCCGCCTCCGTCTCGTCGCGCATGATGCTTTCCAGTCGCCCGACGTCCGACTCGTACACCTCGGGGGGGAAAAAGCCCTCCTTATACCACCCGGTGGCGTGCAGCACGCGAACGCCGCTTTTTTCCTGAACTTCGCGGGCATACGCGACGTCCCGCCCCATTCCCCGGTTCGTCAGGTCGACGACCAGCGTCACGCCCCGGTCGCGCAGCCCGCGAAATTCCGCGACGACGGCGTCCTTTCGGTCCAGCCGGCAGTCGATGTCGCACTTCGGTCCGGAGAGGTCGACCGCCAGGTGCTCGTGCGGATAAATCATTTAGCCGGCGGCACAAACAGGTTCAGATAGTACAGCACGTTGAGCAGCAGCCCCGTCGCGATCGCGCCGACCGGCCCGACCGCCATGTTGACGAGTGGACGCCGCGCGACCTGGTTCAGCACGTAAAGACCGATGACGACGAAGTACCCGAACCCCGGCGCCATCGCCTGGGCCGCCAGAACGCCGCCGACGATCAGCGCGATCTCCAGAATTTTGCTCATGGACGTGCGGATATTGTCGCCACAGCGGCGAATCCCGGGAAAGCTGTCGAGAGCGCGCGCAATGAACTCCAGAAAGAAGACCTCGATCGCTATGGTGACAAGCCCAGCGACGAAGGCCAGCCACGGGTTCGCGATCAGGAGCCCCGCCACGAAGACGAAGGTCAGTCCCACGGGGCCGTACACGCCCGTCGTGATCGCGGTGGTGACGATCAGCGGCACAAAGCCGATTCCACGCGCCAGAGCCGTCAGCGCGGCCTCGATGTTCCTGTTTTCGCCCAAAAGCTTCAGAGATATCGGGTCCCCCGCCAGAAGTTTCATGCTGGTGGCCGCGGCCACCAGCCCGCCCATAACCGCCAGCAGGACGATATTCCCCCTGATGCGTTTGACCCGATCCGCAAAGAGCGAGACGAGGCTGACCGTTTCCTCCGCGCCCGGTTTCTCGCGCGCCGCCAGAACCAGCAGCACGATCATTCCCGCGAGCATACTCATCCCCTCCGGGTTCAGCACGATCGTCCCGCCGTCGCCCATCGGAATTTTCCCGTAAATCGCCACGATCTGGCGAACCACGACGCTGAGCGCCAGCGTGGAAAGTCCCTTCCCGACCCCGTACTGATACCCCACCGCCAGCGCGGGAAAGACGGCGAAGGCCGCGACGATCGGCGCGCCGACCTGCCCCAGAGAGGGAAGGAAATCGACCGGCAGCTTTTTGAAGGCCTCGACGACCGTCCCGAGCCCGACCAGCAGGCCATAGCCGTAACCCGCGCCGATCAGGAACGCCAGCGCCGTCCCCCAGTGTTTACGGGGGCACCACGTGCCGATGATGTCCGTTCCCAGCAGGACGCTGTGGATCAGGACGATCGTCGAGGTCAGGGAAAAGGGGATTCCGAACCCTATGACGAGCCCGAAACAAAGCGCGAAGCTCGTCGCCGCCAGCGCTTTCTGGTCCATGCGCCCCTCCGTGAACTCCGGCATGACGGGACGAAGACCGTCGTTAAAGACCGCTGCCCCACGGTTTGCCAGTGCCGCGGCAAGGCCGCCCAGCGCCATAATCAACAGGCGCCCCGCGTCGAAACTCAGATTTTCCATGTCTGGATCCCTCTCCTTCTCCGGGAATACGGGTCCCGGGCCCGAATGGTACGCGAATTTATGTCATCCAATTGACCAT
>JAISSA010000112.1 GCA_031273365.1 Synergistaceae bacterium | reverse complement strand
CAGGTGAAACGCTACGCCGTCAAAAGCGGGTTCTATATAATAGAGCAAAGCGGCGACACCGTGAAGATTGACACGCCCGAAGGCTTCAAACCCCGGGAGTGGTGAGGGCGGTCTTTTCCCAAATCCACAGGATAAACGCATCAAATGCCTGTGCGCCAAAGGGAAACGACCTTATCACCGCTCAAGCCAAGGACATGGGGCTCCGCCCCCCGGCAAAAACCGCAGGGGATTTTCTCAGTCCCCTGACCCCGCTAATTTTTCCCGGTTCCTGTCGACATTGCTGAAAAAAGCCGGAGGATCGCTCCTCCGGCTTCGTATTCATTATATTGGTCTGTTGACGTACCGTGCGACGCGCCGCGTCTAGTACATGCCGTCCATTCCGCCCATGCCGCCCATACCGCCGCCGGGCATGGCGGGTTCCTTCTTCTCCGGCTTGTCGGCGACGATGCCCTCCGTGGTCAGGACCATCGCGGCGATGGAGCCGGCGTTCTGCAGCGCGGAGCGGGTGACCTTCACGGGGTCGATGATGCCCGCGGCGACCATGTCGATGTACTCGCCGGTCGCGGCGTTCAGGCCCTGTCCGGGCTTGAGGGTCTTGACCTTCTCGACGACCACGTCGCCCTGATAGCCGGCGTTCTCGGCGATGAGGAACAGGGGGGACTTCAGGGCCGTCAGGACGATCTGCGCGCCGGTTCTGATGTCGCCCTCGAGCTTGTTCACAAAGCCCTCCAGCGCGATGGCGCAGTTCAGGGCGGCCACGCCGCCTCCGGCGACGATGCCCTCCTCCACGGCCGCGCGGGTCGCGTTCAGAGCGTCTTCGATGCGGTGCTTCAGTTCCTTCTGCTCGGTTTCCGTCGCGGAGCCGACCTGAATGACGGCCACGCCGCCGACCAGCTTCGCAAGGCGCTCCTGCAGCTTCTCCTTGTCGTAGTCGGAGGTGGAGTCCTCGATTTCCTTCTTGATCTGGGAGGCGCGCTTGCGGATTTCGTCGGGGTTGCCCGCGCCCTGGGTGATGGTGGTGTCTTCCTTGGTGATGCGAATCTTCTTAGCCTTGCCCAGCATTGAAAGCTCGGTGTTCTCGAACTTCAGGCCCACCTCTTCGCTGATGACCTGGCCGCCCGTGACGATGGCGATGTCCTGCAACATGGCCTTGCGGCGATCTCCGAAACCGGGCGCCTTGACGGCAGCGACCTGCATGACGCCGCGCAGTTTGTTGACCACCAGAGTGGCCAGAGCCTCGCCCTCCACGTCCTCGGCGATAATGACGAGGGGCTTGCCGGTCTGCACGACCTTCTCCAGCACGGGAAGCAGGTCCTTGATGTTATTGATCTTGCCGTCGTGAATGAGGATGTAGGCGTCGTCGAAGCTGGTCTCCATGCGCTCGCCGTCGGTGACCATGTAGGGGCTGATGTAACCCTTGTCGAACTGAAGTCCCTCGACCATCTCGAGGGTGGTTCCGACGGTCTGGCTGTCCTCGACGGTGATGACGCCTTCCTCGCCGACCTTGGACATGGCCTCGGAAATCAGCGCGCCGACGGCGTTGTCGTTGGCGGAGATGGAGGCGACCTGGGCGATCTTTTCCTTTTCCTTCACGGGGATCGACTTCTTTTTGAGTTCCTCGACGACGAAGTCGATGGCTTTCTCGATGCCCTGACGCATCTGCATTCCGTTGGCGCCGGCCGCGACGTTCTTCATCCCCTCGCGAATGATGGCGCGGGAAAAAATGGTGGCGGTGGTGGTGCCGTCGCCGGCGATGTCGTTGGTCTTGGAGGCGACTTCCTTGAGAAGCTGGGCTCCCGCGTTCTCGAACGGGTCTTCCAGCTCGATTTCCTTGGCGATGGTCACTCCGTCGTTGGTGATGGTGGGGGAGCCGAACTTCTTCTCCAGCACGACGTTGCGGCCCTTGGGCCCAAGCGTCACGCCGACGGTGTCGGCCACTTTATCGATGCCGCGAAGCATTGCACGGCGCGCGTCTTCTCCGAAAGAAAGAATTTTAGCCATAATGTGTAGTCCTCCTCCTGCTGTAAGTTACTTCTCGATGATCGCGAGCACGTCGCGCTCGCTGAAAATGACGTACTCGACGCCGTCCAGCTTGATCTCGGTCCCGGCGTATTTGCTGAAGATGATGCGGTCGCCGACTTTGACCTCCACGGGCAACTTCTGACCGTTGTCCAGCACCTTCCCCGATCCGACGGCCATAACCTCGCCCTCGGTCGGCTTCTCTTTCGCCGTGTCCGGAAGAACGATGCCGCCCTTCGTCTTTTCTTCGCGGGTGAGAACCTTCACTACGATCCTGTCGCCAAGTGGTTTGAGATTCATAAACAATCCCTCCTGAGATTTTTTGTAATGTTAGCAGTCTTTATTAAAGAGTGCTAATCACTTTCACGTGGGGAATGATAATCTCTCCTGCCTCAGAGTTCAATACGGGAAATTACGTATCGGTGAAAAATCTTAAGAAAGAAAAATCTTGAGAAAGAAAATTAACGGGGTCAGGGGGCTACGTCCCCTGCGGGGTACGGGGCAGAGCCCCGTGTTTTTAAGCCTTTAACATGGCTACGCGAACGACAGCGACGGGTCGGGCGTCAGCACGGGACTGCGGACGCCTCTTTGCCAGGCGTTGTGTCCGGCCATGGCGATCATGACGGCGTTGTCGGTGCAGCGCGAGGGCTTCGGCAGCCACACCTTCCAGGCGCGATTCTTCCGGAGGGCCTCCCGCAGGGCGCTGTTGGCCGCAACGCCGCCGGACACGCTCAGGTTTCTGATGCCCGTCTGTTCGACGGCCAGGGAAACTTTGGCGATCAGAGCCTCCGTTACGGCTCGCTGAAACGACGCGCAGAGGTCGGGGAGGGGCAGGGTCTCCTCCGCTTCCCTCATCTTATTGACCCGCCACAGCAGAGCGGTCTTGAGGCCGCTGAAGCTGAACTCGATTTTTCCGGTGTGTTTCAGGGGGATCGGGAAGTCGTACGCCTCCGGGTTCCCCAGCGCCGCCAGCCTGTCGATCTCAGGGCCGCCGGGGTAGGGCAGGCCCATGACCTTCGCCGCCTTGTCGTAGGCCTCGCCCGCGGCGTCGTCGCGCGTCTCCCCCAGCAGGACGTAACTTCCAAACGCGTCGACGCGGACAATCTCCGTATGCCCCCCGGAGACGATCAGGGAAAGAAAGGGCGGGCTGAGGTCGTCAGCGTCGATCAGAGGCGCGAACATGTGCCCCTCCAGATGATTGACGCCGAGAAGAGGCGTTCCCCAGACGCGCGACAGCGCGCGCGCCGTCTGAACGCCCACCAGAAGAGAGCCCATAAGACCGGGGCCGCAGGTGACGGCGATGAGGCTCAGGTCCCTGCCCTCGACGCCGGCCTCCCGCAGCGCCTCGTCGATCAGGGGCAGAATGCTTTCGAGGTGTTTGCGCGCGGCAAATTCCGGAACCACGCCGCCGAATCGCGCGTGGTCCCGGATTTGACTGGACAGCAGTTCCGCCAGGACCCCGCGTTCTCCGCGCAGGACGGCGACCGCGGTGTCGTCGCAGCTCGTCTCGATGCCCAGGGTAAGATCGCCGCCGCTCACCTGCGAGGCGCCTCGAACGTCGCTTCGGCGTCTTCATATCGAATTTTCACAGATCGCCCGGGCTTCAGGGCGGGAACGCAGACGGCGAGGTTTCCCCGTGCGCCGGGCGCCAGCGTCCCGTCGTGCCAGTACTCGCTCTTCGTCAAAATATCGTCCCGGACTATCGCGTATCCGTCGACGACGAGCTTCGTCGGGTCGAAGTCCCAGTATTTGGCGGCTCTGTAGTTCAACACGAGAATGTCGCGCCCCTTCAGCTTTGCCCGCGTATCCTTTCGCTGGCTGAAATAATAGGAAAGGTTCATGATGACCCACTCCTCGACGTGCCGGTCCTGCTCGCGCGCAAGGGCGCGTTCGAGCCAGGTGACGTTCAGCTCGCCCCGGGCGTTGAGAATCAGGTCCTCTCCGAGACGCTCTCCATCGATCCACAGCGTTACGGTCCGGGCCAGAAGACGCGCCTGCCAGGCCTGGGAACTGTTCGCTTCCGCCGTAAATGCGCAGAACAGAAGGGAAAGGACAATGACAAGACTCCCGGGGCTCCGCCCCAAACCCCGCTCAGGGGTCGCGGACCCCTGAGAACCCCATTTGATTCGTGCTGTTGTGGTGTTTTTTATTGCGTTTTTCATTGCGTTTTTCATTGCGCTTTCCTCCGTTCTTATAAAGCCCCTTTGATCCATTGCCACTCGTCGAATTTCAGGGTCAGGGTGGCCGCTGCGTAAACGGCGACGCCCGTCAGCATCGCGCCCAGGCACCAGGCCGCACGCAGCCCCAGCCCCAAATGCACCCGATAGGGGATGAGCGTCATATAAAGGGAAAGGGCCGCGGCCATCAGCGCGAGCGCGACGATGATTCCGCACGTCCAGGCCATCGAGACGACGCGCAGCCTCACGGGCGGGTCTTCGTTTCCCTGAGTTTGAGCCTGAGCGGTCGCCTCGATTTTTCTTTTGATAAAGTAAAGACCCAGCATTCCCGACAGGGTGAAGGCCACGCCGGGAGCCAGCGCCGGGCCGCCGTATCCCATCGGGAACATGAGCAGGAAAGACAGCAGGGCCGTGCTGCCGACGCTGAAAAACGTCGTGATGAAGGCGGCTTTTGGCATGGAAAGCGCGTAGAGGCCGCGTATCACCACGGTGGAACAGGCCATGCCGGGCAGGCCGAGAACGCTCAGGACGAGCGCCCATGAGGTCGCGTTCCACGCCTGATCGCCAAAAGCGCCCCTGACGAAGATCACGTGCACGAACGGGCTCGAGATCATGACGAGCCCCACGGTGGCGGGCAGGACGATGAAAAGGGCGAAACGCAGCGCCTCCCCGATCGTCGACACGAACCGATGCGGCGTACCGGCGCGCGAAAGCTGCGGCAGGACGGCCTGCGAGATCGCGATGACGAAAAGCCCCAGAGGAAGCTGCACGATGCGGTTGGCGTAGTTCAGGACGGAGATGCTGCCCTCCTCCAGAAAGGAACCGAGCATCCGGCTGACGACGGGGTTGACCTGGTTCAGGGACAGTCCCGCAGCGTAGGGCAGGAAGAGCAGGAGCATCTTTCGAAGGTCGGCGTCGGCAAAATCGGGCCGCTCGGGAACCAGCGACGCTCCGATGTGCCGGCTCCAGATCCACTGACTCGAAAAATGCATCCCGCCGCCGAGCAGCACGGCGACCGCCAGACCGTGGACGCCGAACCGGCGGACCAGAAAGGGCGCGCTGAGGATGAAGATCAGGTTGCTGAAGGCCGGCGCCAGCGCGGGAACGAAAAAAGCCCCCAGACTGTTCAGCGTCCCCATGGCCAGCGCCGCCATGGAGATCAGAAACAGAAAGGGAAACATCCACCGCGTCAGGCTCGTCGTCAGCAGGGAGGTCTCCGCGTCGAATCCGGGCGCCATGATCAGGGTCAGCAGAGGAGCGCCGATCATGCCGACGACCGTCACGGCGAGAGACGCGAAGATCAGGACGCTCATCGCCTGCCGGGCGAGGGAGAGCGCACGCGCCCGGCTTTCGAGAAGAGCCCTCGAAAAAACGGGCACGAACGCCGCGGAAAGGGCCCCCTCCGCCACGAGCTGACGCGCCAGGTTGGCGAGGGTGTAGGCGACGTTGAAGGCGTCGAGGCGACCGGAAGCCCCGAAAAAAGCGGCCGTAACGACCTCGCGCGCCAGCCCCAGAATACGGCTCACAAAGGTTCCCATCATCATCAGAAGAGCATGGCGCACCATGCGCGAGGAATCCTGCACTCCCAGTCCCTCCAGGCAATCGATTCAATACGGCCCTTAATGATACACTAATTTTCGGGTGCAGTCGCCGGACCCGGGAGAGTAGACTAAAGAGAAGAGAGATTGGAGAAAAGAGAGGGGGGGACGGAAATGGCCGTTGGAGTATGGGGCGTGGGCAACGTGTTTTTGGGGGATGACGCCGCGGGCTGCGCCGTGGCGGAACTCCTGCGTCTCGCAGGGATGCCCGGCGTCGTCGACTGCGGGACGACGCCTGAAAACTGGACGGCGACTCTGCGGCGCGATCCGCCCTCCGTGCTGCTTGTCGTGGACGCGGCGGACATGGGGCTTGAGCCGGGAGAGTGCCGTTTGTTGAACCTCGACGGGATGGATGCGTTCGCGGATTCCTCGCACGGCATCCCGCTGCCGCTTTTGCTGGGTCCCTTCATGGGATTGATGGAAATTGTCGGTATCGGCATCCAGCCCGCATCTCTCCGTCTGGGCGAGCCCTTCTCCGACGCGGTGGACGAGGCCGTGCGCCGCGTGGCGGACGCGATTTTAAAAGACGAATGGCGAGAGATCGCACGATTAAATGCCTGAAATTGAATGCCTGAAATTAACGGGATTCTCAAGGGCCTGCGGCCCTTGAGCGGGGTTCACAGGGGCAGAGCCCCTGTGGGGGGTTTAGCCCAGAATTTTGACGAAAAGCGTCGCCACCAGGATCGAGGCGATCATGACGGTGACGAACCCTCCGACCAGCATCTGGGGCAACATGCGCCGCACGAGAAAGTCGTATTCTTCGAAGGAGGCGGACAGGTGACGTGCGGCCTCATCGACCAGAAGAAAGTTGGGGGGGAAGCCGAAAAGGGCCGTCAGGGACAGCGCCACCGCCATGGGGATGGAGTATCCGAGGAAGCGTCCGGACGCGGCGGAAAAGCAGACGAGCCCTGCCGTCCCGATCCCGATGGTGATGACCAGCGCCGGAGCGGAGGCCAGAACCATCCTGGGCGTCGCGCCGGCCAGGACCCCCATGATGTACGCCGTGATGACGATGACGAGAAAGCCGAAAGACCCCGTGCGCGCCATGGGGCGACGGGCGATGATGCCGAGCCGGGCAGCCAGGCAGCCGAACAGGAAACAGAGCACGAGAGGGTGCAGGGTGTGGTCGAACGCCGTTTTCATGAGCGCGCTGCAGGCCTCGGCGGCAAAGGCCACGACGGAGGTCACCGCGATATGGATGAAGGGGGCCGTATGAGTGGCGTGCTGGAGTTTCGCAAAAAGTTCAAAAAATGGAAGTTCCTGTTCGCTCTCGTTTTCGTCCGGCAGAATTTGCAGCAGCAAAGGGTCGGTCTCCCGGATTTCCAGAAGGCGTCGTCCTTCCATTCGGAGGCACCATGCCGCCAGGGGATACCCGACGAACCCCTGAAAGACGTAAATAACGGTCGCGAGAACGGCGAGATTCGAAAAGCCCCGCTCGGCGGCAGCCTGCGCCATCATTGTCGCGGCGACGGGACCTCCCGTCAGGGGGGGCGTCGCTACGACGACCGTTTCCCAGCCGATGGTCATTCTCCCGAAAATCAGCAAAAACGCGACCATCCCCGCAAGGCCGGCGGCGGAGATAACGATGGAGCGCCATTCCGCCGCCAGACGGCGGGTGCTGATCATGCTCCCCATCCATACGACCAGAAGCGACATCGCAAAATTGGCCAGAGGCGTGCCCAGCCCCACCCTTTCCACGATGTCGAGGGGCATCAGGCCCGACCAGTATCCCATAAGGAAAAGAAGAGAAATGACAAAAATCGAGGGCAGGATCCCTCTGGTTTTTGTCGAAACCAGATCGCCCAGGGCCAGAAAGACGATGACGACGCAAAAACCTCCAAAAAGAAACATCGCACTCCCCATCTCTCGCTCCAAAACTTAAGCCAAAACCGCGGGGCTCCGCCCCACACCCCGCAGGGGACGTGGTCCCCTGACCCCGTTAATTTTTTCTTTAAGTTATTGACATTGATTTTATTGATATTTCATTCTAATATCTCAGCCCGTAGGCGGGATAATAAACGCGCTCGTCGTGCAGGCCCTCCTTCTGGGCCGCCAGCGCCGCCTGTCCTTCCTCTCCGAGGTTGAAGGCCAGAACGGACGTGAGGACGTGCACCGCGAACATCGGCCCGATCAGGCTGCTGCCGAAGGTGGGAGACGTGTCCCCCACGTGTATGGAAAGACTGGAATACCGACACATCGGCGCGGCGGGACTGTCGGTCAGGGTGACGATGAACGCGCCTTTTTTTCGGACCTTTTCGACGGCCTCCGTCACCTCGATGACGTAGCTGGGAAGCTCGCAGACGACCAGCATGTCCGTTTTTCCCACGGACCGGACCTGCTCGATGAGCGACATCGAGCCCCGGCGCACCAGAACCGTCTTCAGCCCCAGCTCCGTAAAGCGCGTGTAGAACCATTCGCCGACCAGCGCGGAGATGCCCCAGCCCATGCAGTAGATCGTCGAGGCCTTTTTGGCGGCCTCGCAGAACTCTATCATGGTCTCCGGCGCAAGGTTGTGCAGGGTCTCGTCAAGGTTGGCGTGTTCCAGCCGGCAGAGATTCTGCGGGATATCCATATCGTGGATTTTCTCGGCGATGGCCGACGGACTGACCTGTTCGAGCAGATCTTTTTTCAGCACGCCCTTGAGGCCTGCATAACCGTCAAAGCCGAGGGTTCGAGCGACCCGCACCAGTTGCGCCTTTGAAACGGAGAGCCTTTCCGCGACCTCGCTGATGGAAAGAAACGCGACTTCAGAGGAATTGGTCAGGAGATACTCCACGACGCGCCGTGTTTTGTTCGGAAAGGTGTCTATCTTCTCCCTGATTAATGACTGAAGTTCCTGAGCGTTCATCATGTATCCCCGCTTTTATTGTGACATAAATAATTACACTACAGTTTATTTTAGATGTGAAATTATGTCAAGAAAGGCGAAGCGTTCACCCCTGACGTCGCCCCGGAGGCGGAAACGCCGCTGGGGCCCGTCAGGGGTTTCAGGGGGGGAGGCCCCCCTGAATTTCAATCGATCACGATATTTTCCTCCATCTCGCCGACAAAGCGGATGCCGGGGTCGTACATGCCCTCGGCCGCAAGGGGCGGAAGGGCGAAGGCGCCCCGGGTGACGGCCCGCATCGTGAAACGGCAGTTCGTTTTCCGGGAGAGGCTGTCCACGAAAAGCAGCAGGCGATCGTCCCGAACGTCGCTGCGGACGCCCCGTTGCTCCTCTTCCTCGTTGCCTTTCAGGCGCGGGTTTTCGATCTCCATGCCGGCGGGAAGCAGGAAGGAAACCGCCAGATTGCTGACGGTCGACAGGGGGGTCAGGGTGAGGGTGACCCGGATTTCCGTCCCCTGGCCGATCGGCTGTTTCGGATCGATCACGTTGCCGTCGCGGTCCGTCCAGACGCTGTCCAGAAGCAATCCCTCGCGCGCCGGCTCCGGCGCCCGGACGGGGGTTCCGGTGACGGCCCAGGCGTAATATCCGCTGCCTGTCCCCGCAAGACTGAGGGTCAGCGGATTTTCTGACGGCGGAAGGTCCGGGACGTTCAGCGCGAGCTTTTGTCCGCTTCTGAACGAGGCCAGCGGCTGCCCGTCGTTCGCCAGCGTTCCCTCCAGTGCCCCCTTTTCGTACCCCGCCCTGCTGAGATGACGCCCCAGCGCCATGGCGACGGCGGAGTTTTCCTGCGTGCTGTACCAGCGATTCTGTCTCCCCCAGTCCAGAAGCATCTGAACGAGCCGCATGGCCTCGGCCGAGCGCGGCTCCACCTCGGTCCAGATGGAGAGCAGTTGCGCGGTGTTGCGCACGTTGGACTCGAGGGTTCTGTACAGGGCCTCCGGCACGAGGGCGTCGTTGCCGCCCCAGGTTCCGAGTTCCCTCAGGGCGTCCGCTCTGCCCTCGATCAGGGCGGTCGCCCCGGCGAGCCAGATGCGTCCGGAGGGCCACATGCCGTCCCGATTTTCCTTCAGGTAGTGGAGCCACCCCAGCGGTTTCTCCCCGTTCAGGGCGAGCACGTAAGCGGCATAAGCCTTTGTCGTGAAGTCGTCGCGCTCCCGATATCGATAGTTGTTGCCCGGCAGGGAGGCCAGATACTGTTTCAGCCAGCTCAGAGCCGCCTGCAACATGCCCTGCGGGTAATCCACGCCCGCTTTGCGGGCCTCGACCAGAAAGTGCGTCGCGTAGACGCTGCCCCAGTCATAGGCGTAACCGTTCCCCGGCCATGCGCTGAACGATCCGTCGTAGAGCTGCATCGCCTGGATGCGGATTATTGCCGCATCGGTCTTGCGCCTGACGGACTCGTCGTCGACGAGCAGGGGGTCGATCTCCTTCAGCGCGTCGGGCAGAATCAGGAAGGGCCACGCCGAGGACAGCGTCTGCTCGAGGCAGCCGTAAGGGTAGTGCGTCAGGAAGGTCGTGGCCTTCGTCAGGTCGACGAGCGGGGTGTCGGCCAGCGTCAGCTTCCCCTGGATCGGTCCGGCGAAGGCGTCCTTCGGGAGCGCGATCGTCGTGTCGCCGCTCGAAAAGAGCCCCGATCCGGACAGGGTGAGCACCGGGAAGGGGGAGCGCACCGGAAGGTCGATGTCCTGGACGCTGGATTTTTCCGCCTCGCCGTCCTTCCAGACGGTCGTGACGCTGTACAGGGCCGAGCCGGGTTTTTTTGCCGTCAGGGTCACGGGCCACGTCGACGAGCCCTTCGCGGGAACGACGGCCTTCAGCGTGCGGACGTCAGCGGACAGCAATTCCTCCGACGTCGAGAGCCGAAGCTCGACGTCCTTCGATACCTCGCCGGAGTTGTAGACGGTCAGGGGCGCCCTGAACACGTCGCCGGGCGCGGCAAAACGCGGCAGGTCCACCTCGGTCACGATGTCGCGGGCGATCTGCACGTTGCGTTCGGCGCTCCCGAAGCGGGACCCGGAGACGGCGACGGCGAAGAGGCGTCCGCGCCCGCTGAACTCCGGAAGGTCGAGGTCGACGCTGACGACGCCGCGCTCATCCGCGGAAAGGACGCCCTCGAAGAGGGACAGTATCTTAAACCGCTGGGCCCGTCCACCCCCCGTAAAGGCATCGAGGGCCGAGCCGCCGGCCGGATGCAGCAGCTCCGTCGCGTGCGATTCGATGGGCATCAGCAGGTCGTAGATGTCGTACCCCTCCGAGTTCAATCGGCGCGCTCCAAGGAAATGCGCCAGCAGGTCGGGCGTTTTGAAGCCCGTCAGGCGGAGCACTCCGTCGTCGACAAGGGCCAGCGACAGCTCTCCCTTCGCGGGTTTGCCCTCGGCGTCGGCGAGGGTGACGGCCACGGACAGCTTCGCCGCGGGGTCCGTTTTTTCAGGGGCGCTCAGTCCGACGTTCAAACGGTATTTGCCCGTGTCGGCCATCAGGCGCGCAACCCCCGCCGCGCGATGGGTGGTGTCGGAATCTTCCTTCGTGACGGGGCGGATGAGCCACGCCGTGCACCAGGCGTTGGGGGTCATCTTTTCGGTCACCGGGACCTCGACGACGGTCTCGCCTCCGGCTATTTTCAGAATTTTTCGGTCGATCAGGTCGGCGGCCTCGACGCTGAAGAGCATCAGGCCCTCGAAGGGGGCGCGCAGGCTGATTTTGGCCGTTTCGCCCACCCGGTACGTTTCTTTGTCCATCTCGATCTCGACGCGGTCGAGCAGTTGGGAACCGCCCCTGTCGGCGTACCCGGGGTCGTCCGCGTAAAAGCGGAGCGAGGCCCGGGCGTCGTCCGTCGCGTCGGCGACGCGGACCATATAGGACCCCCAGCGCGGCGGCCTGAACGTCACCTGCCCCACGCCATTCGTCAGAGTGACGCTTTGCGCGTCGATCTTCGTGTACTCCTCCGTGCTCTGCCAGCGCGTGTAGCCGTCCACACGGACCAGGTTGTAGTTCCAGGTCACGCGGAAAAGCTCGGCCGTCAGCTCGCCCGGGTCGGCGGGGTTCTCGTTCCTGTCCGGCGTGACCGCGGCGATGGGGAAGGTCATGTCCCTGCCGACGGCCAGCGGCCCCTCGGCCAGCGCCAGACCCAGCAGGAAGGGCGTGGGGCAGAAGGGCAGGGACACGCTCTCGCTGACCCATCGGCCGCCCTCCTCCATGACGCGCCCGACGACGGTCACGTTGATGAGGGACGGGGCCTTCCAGGCGTCGGGAAGCGACAGCTCGAAGCGGGCAGCGCCCGTGTCGTCGAGGGTTCCCTCCCCGATCATCTCGCCGGCGCCCGCGAAGCGACGGGTGGGGTCGCCGAAGGTGTAGCCCCTCCATTGGGGCTTTTTGGGAACAAAGTTTTCCTCCCGCGCGTTCCAGTGCGCTTCCCACTTCAGGCCGGCTCCGTCCACGCCGAAGAGGTATCGGGCGGCGAGGTCGAAGCCGGCGCTTTCCTCGGAGGTCAGCTGCGCGGCATCGGTGTTTATTTTGACCTCGATGCGCGGCGGCGCAAAATCTTCGACGCTGAAGCTCATTCGGGCAAGCGGCTGATTCTCGTTGCCGGGAATGTACAGGCTGATCGACCACTCGCCGGTGAGGGCGTTGCCGGGAATGTTCATGTTGAAGAGTGCGCCGCCCTCCGGCGTGAGCAGGTCCGTCCCTCTGCTTACCGTGCGGCCCAGCGGGTCGTACACCGCGAAGAGAACGGGGAAGGGTTCCGGGGTTTTGAGGTCGTGCGTCCGGACGATCGCCCTGAACGGGGCCTGCTCGCCCGGACGGTAGATGCCGCGGGCGGAAAACAGGGCGGCGTCGTACCCCGAGCGGAGCCACGGGCGTCCCGACGTGTCGAAAATGCCCTGCGACATCAGGCCCCGCGTCAGGCGCACGAAGGTGACGTCGTTGTCTTTCGTCACGGTGACGAGGGCGGGCGTCATATCCGCGCCGCTCCACACGGCGTCGCGCTTCAGAACCCAAAGGCCGTCGGCGTCG
This sequence comes from Synergistaceae bacterium, assembly GCA_031273365.1. GTDB lineage: Bacteria > Synergistota > Synergistia > Synergistales > Aminobacteriaceae > JAISSA01. The sequence continues at coordinate 3,974 of JAISSA010000112.1, read as the reverse complement.
GTTTTCCCCTCCGCCAGAACCTGATTGGCCGCGCTGTAGAGGCGAACGTTCGCGTCGGCGATGGGCTGAAGGGAGGAGAGCGTGTTGACCCATACGAGAATGCCGTCCTCCCACAGGCGCGCGACCAGCCCCATGTCGCTGAGGTTGATCACCTGAGCGCGCTCGTCCCAGTAATCCTCGCCGGGGTTTGCCAGAGTCAGCAGGAAGAGCCCCCGGTCTCCGCTCACCATCTCGTCCAGCGGCAGGACGCGGCGCACGACTTCATTCAGAGGCAGAGAAAGGCTGAATTCCTTATAGTAGACGCGTCGGGCCAGGTCCCTTGGAAAAGAATAAGACTCGTAACTGTAAGTGTTACGCATCGTGTAGGGAATGTTGTTTTCATAAAGCCGCCAGATGCCGACCTGCAGTTTTTTCAGGTTGACCAGTTCGATGGGAACGCGGCCGCCATCGAGAGGGGAAAGGAAAGTTCCCGGCGCCGCCAGATTGATGGAGGGTTCCAGATCGGGCATGATCACGGCCTGGGTGTGATCTTCCTCCAGAACGGCGCCGTTGTTGTTTGAGGGAAGACCCTTTTTGAAGGTGACGAGAAATCGCTGACGGGGTTTGAAATTTCCCTGCATATAAAACATTCCGCTGTACCAGGAGTCGAGGGTGAAGGGGGTTTCGGGCTCGACGCTGATGAAATTTTTTGCGGCCTGGAGGTCGACGCCGAAGTTGGTGTCGACGCGAATCCCGTTTCTGTCTCCCTGCAATCCCTCGACCCTCAGGCTGGGGCGAATCTCCAGCGTGTGAGCCACGTCTTTCGGAAACCCCAGAGTCCCCACCTCTCCGGTCAGCCCGGCGGCGATGCGGACGTTCAGCTGCAGCGAACTCTGTCGACCGGAGGCCTCCGGCCAGAGCGTCACGGACAGGGTTTTTTCGGCCCTCTGCCCCTCGGTTCTGAAAGAGACGGGGATGCCTTCTCTGCCGCGGGTCACCTTCAAAAACCCCTGCAGGCGGGAGGGGCTGACGGGCATGTTGAACTCGAGGCGCATGTTGACCGTTCCGTTAGCGGAATTTGTCGCGCGCAGGGACACGAGCGACGGAGGGTCGGTCTGGAAGGTGTATTTGTTCCCGCCCTCGATGCGTCTGCCCCTCAGGTTTTTCAGGTCGTCCCGAACCGTGACGGAGTAGACGGTCGCCATGTCGAGCGGGGCCAGAAGCGACGCGGAAAAGGTCCGATTGTCCAGCCACCGGCCCTCCGCCTGTATCGCCGGGGTCACCGTAAAGGGGAAATCCGGGACGCCCAGCGATTTCCCGATGACGTCCTTCGGGGCGACGGCCTCGGTGAAGACCACCCTAAAGGCGACGTTGTTCGCCACCTTTCCCACCGGAACGAAGGAAGCAACGCCGCTTTTCGACGCCGCCTCCGCAGAGAGCGGTCCCGGCAGGACCAGCCATAAAAACAACAATGCTCCCATCCATTTTTTGATCTGCATACAAGTTCCTCCTCTGTGAGAATATTTTTTGGTAACCGTTCCAACCGTTCAGGCCCAATGCGCTCTGCCCTGACGATCACTCAGGGCAGCACCGGAAATTTCAGGGGTTCCGGTACCCCCTGAGTTTGAACGATCGCTATTTTTTACATTAACCGTATTATAGATGAAATTCAGGCTGTATTGCTTCTTTTGTGGAGCGGGCATTGACGTGACCGCAATTCAACTCCGGCAACCGCACTGCCGCGGCAGCGATATTCTGCTATACTTGAAAACGCGACAACGAAGACACGGGTAGTACCGGCAGGTGTATGCCGGAAGGAGTTCGGCGGGCGGAATATTTTTTTACTTTTTTTCGAAGTGGGATTAGTTTGAAAAATCATCAGAAATATGACTGTTAAGTTGCCTCAGGTCAGGAGGGTACTTCACCGGAACGGAGAGCCGCCACCCTCTTTTCAGTGGCAAACGGGTTCGGGTCGCAGTGGAGGGGAAGTACCCTCCCGACCTTTACCTGAAGCAACTGTACAGTCATAATCAGATAGCCGTTAATTTTTCTCTTAAGGTGCATTTTCGCTCCGGATAAAGCTCAGGAGGCCGTGGGGGCGGCGGACTCCCTGAGCTTTGTGGTTTTTGCGGCGCTGCGTTCACACCGCGTTGTTCGAGCCGAAGTTTTGGCAGTGGGCAATTCCTTCCTCCGTCACGGAGGACGCTCCGTAAATTTTGCGGTCCAGTCCGACCGGGCAGACCCTGGTGCAGGCGCCGCAGGGGTAGCGCAGCTCGTTTTTCAGTCGCTGATGGTACGCCGCGCATTTGTTTTTGTCCATGTCCGCGATCAGCGCGCCCGGGTGCGCCGTGAACACGCCCGCCGGGCAGCTCTTTTTGCAGAGGCCGCAGTTGACGCAAAGGTCTTTTCCGATGACCCTGTCCGGCGCGATATCTGCGTCCGAGATGACCGAGACGAGCCGGACGCGCGGGCCGTACTCGCGGGTCAGAAGGGTGTGGCTGACCCCGATCGTGCCCAGCCCCGCGTATTTTCCGGCCAGAACGTGCGAAAAAGCGGCCTCCGGCTTTCTGACCAGCACCGAGATGTCGCCGTAGCCGTCGCGGGGGAAAAAGAAGGCCCTGTGCCCCAGCGTGTTGAGAAAGTTCGCAATCCTGTACGCAGACTCGTCCAGCATCCGATTCGTCGTGTTGTACAGTTCGGAGTACACGACCGAAGGCGTGGTTTCGAGCATCGGAAGAAAAATCTGCACGCCCATCACGATCACCGTCCGGCTCCAGGGCCAGATGCCCGTCGGGAAGAAGGCCCGGTCCGTCTCCCCGTACTCCTCCCACCGCTCCACGCTCGCCACGCCCAGCAGGTTGATGCCGAGTTTTTTGGCCTCGCGTTTTATCTTTTGTTTGAGCGCCGCTCTGTCGGACACGGGCATCATAAAATTCAGGCGTTATTTCCAGGCGGGAAGGTAGGAGCCCTCGAAAAACTCTTTGTAGACCTTCTCGACGTCCTCCGACTGGTAGGCTTTGACGACTTTTTTATAGAGCTCGTTCTCGACGTCCTGCGTTCTTACGGCAATGACGTTGACGTACCCCCTGTCTGTATAAAAGCTCAGGTCGTCGTAGAAAATCGAGTCTTTTGTGGGGCTCAGGCCGAAGTCGAGGGCGTAATTGCCGTTGATGACGCCCGCCGCGACGTCCGGAAGCACGGAGGGGACCTGTGCGGCGTCGACCGGAACGATCTCGATCCCGAGGGGGTTGGATTCGATATCCGTCGTCTCGTACAGCCTGTTTGCGACGGGCTTCAGTTTGATGACCCCAGCGCCCTGCAACACCGTCAGGGCCCGTCCCGTGTTGACCGCGTCGTTGGGAATCGCTATTTTATCGCCCTGTTTCAGGTCCTTCACGCTTTTGATCTTTTTGGAGTACACGCACATGGCGGAAAGATAGGTATCTCCGATCGCCGAGAGCTTATAGCCGTGAGTTTTGCTCTCGTTGTTCAGGTAGTTGTAGTGCTGGAAGGCGTTCAGGTCGATCTCTCCCGCGTCCAGCGCCGCGTTGGGCAGGGTGTAATCGGAGAAGTTGATCAGTTCGACGTCGATGCCTCCGGCCGCCAGCTTTTTTACGACCGGGGCCCATATTTCCTCGTCGCTTTCGCCGACGATGCCGACTTTGACCGTCTCCCTCCGCCCCGCCGCCTCTCCGGCCGAAAAACCCGCCGCCGGCACGAAAGTCAAAATTGCCAGCGCCAACAAAAAGATTTTGCCAAAACTCGTCCTGTCCAGTTTCATTTCGGTTTTCCTCCCGTTCTCAATGCTATTCTTCCCAGACGGGCAGCAGCGAGCCCTTGAACTGGTCCGCCAGCACGCGCTTCACCTCGTCCGAGTGGAACGCCTTCACGATCCGTTTGTAAATTGCGTTGTCCTTCTCGGCCGTCCTTGCGGCGACGATGTTGACGTAGCCCTTATCCTTATAGAAGCTCAGGTCGTCGTAGAAGATGGCGTC
>JAISSA010000023.1 GCA_031273365.1 Synergistaceae bacterium | reverse complement strand
TCGAGGCTTGTCATGCGTGGCGTTGATCTGAATACCGTCCGAGAACTGCTGGGGCACGCTGATTTGAAAATGACGCTGCGTTACGCACACCTGGCTCCAGACAGCAAGCTTCAAGCCGTGAAGCTGGTGGACTGATTATATTATCATCGGTCATTGCCTGTTGATTGCGGTGGCCTGTTATAGCCATATTCAAGACGTGAGTGATATACTGAGCCAGAAGGAGAGGTGCGGTGCCGTATGAGCGTTCAAATTGAAAAAACCATACGCGACATTGATTTTACTATGGCTATGGAAAACATGCCGCTGACCGAAGCGGACAGACAGAGGCTTCGAGATTGCATGACCGGCAAAACCGACATCTGCGAAGTCCTGAGCCAGACGATTGCGAAACATTCGCAGGCAGCCGTTTTTGAGAGGATATAACCATACCTGTGAGGGCGAGGATAGCTATTGCTATCCGGGCACGTCCATTTTACGCAATAAGCAGGGGATTCGCGACTATGACGCTCTGCTGACAGTTGAACGTGAAATCACAAGCCTGAAACTGCTCATGCTTCGTGAGAAATTAATGAGATGGCGATTCGCTTTATCCTGCCTTCGCGCTATTCACCGCTTACTCCGGCATGAAAATATCGCAAAATATGATCGGGAGATCCCTGTGGTCTTGGATTTTTCGTCAAAAATATTTACGATAGATCCATGCCGGAGTAATAACATCAATAAATCAAAATTTGCACTCCAACGGCCCACTGATGAATTGGAGGTGACGTATAAAGCTTTGTTTCAATAAGCGCTGATAATGTAATTTATACAATATAGAGGCAAAGAGGAGAAAAGTTATGGCTCAAACAAATATAAATATCCGAATGGACGAAAACCTCATGCGTGATTTTGAAGCAGTTTGCGGCGAAATGGGGCTTACGATAACTTCTGCGTTCACGGTATTCGCCCAAACCGTCAGCCAACGGCGAGAGATTCCGTTTAAGGTCGCGGCGAGCGTTATGCCGCTCGACATAACGCTCGCAAGCGAAAAGGTTCTCGCCAAAGATTGGACATTACCGGAGGAGGACGAGGCATGGGCAGATTTATAAAAGGCGACGTGGTCGTTATCCCGTTCCCGTTTTCAGACCTTTCCGCGTCCAAACGCCGTCCCGCTGTCATTCTCGCTGATTTGCCCGGCGACGATCTCATTATGTCGCAAATCACGAGTAAAAACGTGTCCGACAGCATGGCTGTGACCGTTGTGCCGGGTGAAATTGACGGTGGAATGCTCTCGACTTCAAGCAATATCCGCCCGAACAAGCTGTTCACAGCAGACGAAAGCATAGTGCTGTACAAAATCGGCGTTTTAAAAGCGGAAAAATTGAAAGAGGTCGTTGGTAAGGTGGTTAAAATTTTTACCTCGTGAGCACGTTTGCCAAAAGTCTCAAATGCTCTGCTTCATCTGAATATTGAACGCAAAATTATTTATGTTTCGGTAGAATAATTCTTATTATTTTTATTCAATTATAAATTATGCAATCAAATTTAGAGTGGGCCGAACACTGCTGTCAACTCAAGCGCTTTTTGCATATTTCTCTTTTGGGTAGCTTCTGCAAAACAGGGCATCTGCGAAGAGGAGATTATGCACGCAAACTCCTGTTTTGCCCTTAAGTCGACAGCAGTGATTCCCTCTGACCTTGCATTGCCGTCCTGCCATGTTAAAATCAGAGGTGCCCGGATGAACCGCATTTAACGGAAGATGAAACGACAGGAGGCAGGATGATGAAGACGGTTGCGAAGGTGTTTCTGTTGCTGGGTGTCGCGTGCCTTGTCGCAATAGGCCCTGCAGGCACGGGTCCCGTGGACGCTGCGGAGATCGTGAAGGCCTATACCACACTGGAGGAGCCTCTGGCTAAAGCCCTCTTTGACGAGTTCGAGAAGCAGACGGGCATCAGGGTCGAATGGATACGCCTCTCCGGCGGGGAGGCCGTGGCCCGCATCGAGGCCGAGAAGGCCAACCCTCAGGCGTCCATCTGGGTCGGCGGCGTCGGCACCCAGCACATCGAGGTCAAACTGAAGGACCTCACCACACCCTATAAATCCCGCATGGCGGACAGCATTCCCGAAAAGTACCGCGACCCCGAAAATTACTGGACCGGCCTTTACGTCGGACCCATCTCCTTCTGCATGAACACGAAGCGCGCGGAGGAGCTGAAGCTCGAGATGCCGAGGTCGTGGGCCGACCTGCTGAAGCCGGAGTACGCGAAGAGGGTCCGGGTCGCGCACCCCAGCACCTCGGGAACGGCCTACAACATGGTGACCACCATCATTCGCATCAACGGCGGGGACGAGGACAGGGCGTTCGAGTACCTGAAGAAGCTCAATAACGCCATCGAGCAGTATTCCCGCTCCGGGTCGGCCCCCGGCAAGAGCTGCGCCATCGGGGAAATTCCCGTCGCCATCGGGTACCTGCACGACCAGGTGAAGCTGAAGGTCGAGGGAGCGCCCATCGAGCTGACGATCCCCTCCGATGGAACCGGCTTCGAAACGGCCTCCATGTCCCTGATAAAGGGCGGAGCCGAGCCCCTCAACGCCAAAAAGCTCTACGACTGGGTGCTGGGCGCGGACGCCATGAACATCATCGCCAAATGGTACGTCATCCCCCTTTCCAGCCTGGCGACGGCGACGGATACCGGATTCTCGCTCGCGCAGATGAACCTCGTCAACCAGGACGACCAGTGGGACGCCGCCAACAAGGCGCGCCTGATCGATCGCTGGAATAAGGAAATTACGAGCGAGTTTAAAGATTAAACTCTAAAAAAACCTTCAGGGCTTTGCCCTGAACCCACTCAGGGGCCGTGGGCCCCTGAGAACCCCGTTTGAAATGCCCTGTGCCTCAAGCGATATGAAGCGGGAGCGGTGATCCGTATGTTCACCAGACGACGCGTTTACAGTTTCGTCCTTGCAGTGGCGCTGGTCGCGCTCGCCGAGGGGTGGATTTTCTCGAACGTGCGCGGGGAATTTCGATCAATCATGAGTGCCTCCCGGATGCGCTCCGTGGCCGTGACGATGGGGGCTTTTCCCCGCCGCGCGGAGGTGGCGGAAATTTTTGCATGGCTGGAGCGCGTCAATCGGCAGGACGCGCAGTACAGAATCGCATGGATCGACGGAATCCCCGCGGCGGGCGAGGCGCTGCCCGCCGCGGGCGACGCCGATTTGGTCCGGCTGTATCGGGACAACGCCTCGGACCCCGAGTTCGTCAAAGGCTTCGATAACGTCGCCTATGAGGAAACGTACCGCGGAGCGGAAGACCGGGACGTGGGCGGCGCTCTGCGCGCCCTGATCTTCGCCCCGGCCGTCGATTCTCCGAAGGGGGAGGGCGTTTTGCTCTTCGCCTTCGACCTCGCCGAACAACGATCGTTCGAGCGTCTGCTCGTCGTCCTGCTCGGCGTGGTGTTCTGCGTGGCCGTCCTCGTCCTGTGGCAAATTCAGTTCAGCCGGGACCCGATCGTCGGGTTCGCCATTACGGGGCTTTTCCTGATGTCCCTGATTTTCGTGGCCTACCCGCTTTTCGAGTCGGTGCGGCTCTCCTTCGTTCAGGACGGGAAGCTGACGTTGCAAATCTGGAGGTCCATCCTGACCTCGCGGGGCTATCAGGCGGCCCTGAAGGGCAGCATCCGGCTGGGCTTCTGGACGGCCACCTTCTCGACGCTCACGGGCTTCCTCTTCGCCTTCGTCTGCTCGCGCACCAGCGTGCGTTTCCGCCCCTTCATCGCGGCGATGGGGACGCTGCCGGTGATCTCCCCTCCCTTTTCCCTGACCCTTTCCGTCATTCTCCTCCTTGGCAACAACGGGCTGCTCACCCGCCTGCTGGGCATCACGCGCTTTTCGATCTACGGCCTGCACGGGCTGGTGCTGGTGCAGACGATGGGCATGTTCCCCATAGCGTTTCTGACGCTCTCGGGGGTGCTCGACGGCATCGACTCGACCTTCGAGGACGCGGCGCTCAACCTCTCGGCGGGGCGATGGAAAACCTTCACGTCGATCACCCTGCCTCTGGTGTTCCCCGGGCTTTTGAGCGCGTGGCTTCTGGTGTTTACGAACTCTCTGGCGGACTTCGCCAACCCCCTGATCCTGTCGGGCAACTTTCGCGTGCTGTCGCTGGAGTCGTACCTCGAGGTCACGGGCATGAACCGCCTGGGGCACGGGGCGGCGCTTTCGCTGCTGCTCCTGATGCCGACGCTTTCCGCGTTTCTGGCGCAGCGCTTCTGGGTCGGGCGCAGGTCTTACGTCACCGTCACGGGCAAGCCGACCGGGCGCATCACGGAGCTGACGACGCCGGCCGTCCGGTTCGCGCTGCTGTCTCTGATCTGCCTCGTCGTCGTTTTTCTGCTGTCGCTGTACGGGACGATCGTGGCGGGCTGTTTCGTGAAAAACTGGGGGATCGATTACTCCTTCAGCCTCGCCAACATCGGAGAGGCCCTGACGCGCGGCCGGGACGCCCTGTTCGACACGGTGACGCTGGCGGCCGTCGCCACACCTCTGGCGGGCGTCGTGGCGATGATCGCGGCGATGGTGATCGTGCGCAGGACGTTCCATGGCAAGCGCCTGCTGGAGATGCTGATCATGACGCCGTTCGCGCTGCCGGGGACCCTGGTCGGCATCAGCTACATTCTGGCCTTCAACAAACCGCCCCTGATCCTGGTGGGGACGGCGGCGATCATCGTCATCAACTACGCGATCCGCGAGCTTCCCGTCGGGGTGGAGGGCGGCGTCGCGTCGCTGCGCCAGATCGACCCCGCGATCGAGGAGGCGGCGACCGACCTGGGCGCGGACTCCGCCACGGTGTTCCGCACGATCGTTCTGCCGCTGGTGCGTCCGGCGTTTCTGTCGAGCCTGTCCTACACCTTCGTGCGCTCCATGACGGCGGTCAGCGCGGTCATTTTCCTGATCTCGGCGCGGTGGTATCACCTGACCGTGCTCATCTATAATTTTTCGGAAAACCTGCGCTTCGGGCTGGCCAGCGTCCTGTCCACCGTCCTGATCGTCATCGTGTTCGGCGTGTTCGGCCTCATGCGCCTCCTGATCCGCAAAAACGAAAACCTGGTCCGCAGCATCGGCGCATGACGCACAGATATTTAAGAAAAATTAACGGGATCAGGGGACTGAAGAAAAATCTCCTGCGGGGTATGGGGTGGAACCCCATGTCTTTGGCTTGAGTCGCTGACAGGGGTTTCAGGAGGACATGACAATGCATTCCAAATCCGTTCGTCTCGAAAACATCACGAAGGTATTCAGGGACCCTCAGTCCGGGCAGCGCGTGACGGCCGTCGACGACGTGTCCTTCGAAATCGCCCCGGGTGAGCTGGTGACGCTGCTTGGCCCCTCGGGCTGCGGCAAGACGACCGTGCTCAGGATGCTGTCGGGTTTCGAGGCGCCCACGTCGGGGCGAATCCTTATCGGCGAGCTCGACGTCACGGACGTTCCGCCGAACAAACGCGACACGGCGATGGTCTTCCAGAGCTACGGGCTTTTCCCGCACATGAACGTCTTCGACAACGTGGCCTACGGTTTGAAGCTGCGCAGGGTTCCGAGGCCCGCCCTCGAGGAGAAGGTCACGCGCTTTCTGGAGATGGTCGGGCTCTCGACGCTGGCGAAGCGTCCCCCGTCGCGCCTCTCGGGCGGTCAGCAGCAGCGGGTCGCGCTGGTGCGGTCCCTGATCGTGGAGCCTGCGGTGCTGCTTCTGGACGAGCCGCTGTCGAACCTGGACGCGCTGCTGCGCGAACAGATGCGCGTCGAAATCCGCAGGTTGCAGAGGTCTCTGTCGACCACCGCAATGTACGTCACGCACGACCGGGTCGAGGCCATGAGCCTGTCGGACCGGATTATCGTCATGAAGGCCGGGAAGATCGTTCAGATCGGGACGCCCGGCGAAATTTACCGCGATCCCGTGGACACCTTCGTCGCGGGGTTCGTGGGCAAGGTCGCCTTCTTTCCCTGCACGACGCGCTCCATCGCCTCGGGGCTCTGCCGCGTGGAGGTTCGCGGTCGAAACTTCGACGTGCCCAGGTGGTCGGAGGACCTGAAGGACGGCGACGAGGCCGTGGTGATGTGCCGTCCGGAGTCGCTTTCGCTCGGGGCCCCCGGCGAGGGCATAGAGGACGGCGTTGTGACGACGAACGTCTACCTGGGCAACAGCGTGGAGTCCTGGGTGAAAAGCGATCAGGGCGACGTGCTGGTGCAGATCGACAACCCCGACATGAAAAAAATACGAAAGGAGGGAGAATCCGTCTCGCTGACCTTCCAGCCCGAACTGGCAAAAGTGCTTGTGGGGTTTGAACGGTTACCAAAAAATTAACGGGGCCCCTTCGGGGGCCTTATTCAAATCATCGACCCAACTTTAAAAATTCGGCGGCAGTCATAATTCCTGGTTTTATCACGTCAGCATCAGGAAAGTCTTTGTCGCCGGTTATTAGGATATCTACTTCTGCAAATATCGCTGCTCTAAATATTGGACGGTCGTTTAAATCACGGATCTTACCCTCATTTTCTGTGATTTCTCCATCGGCAGGCGTAGGAATAATCTTAACAGATAAAACCAATCTGGATATAAAATTTTCAAAGTCCTGTGTCCTGTGAGGAAATTTTTTGTTATAGACCCTTCGCAGTTCGTCCATTGAATAATCGCAAACCACAGCATAGTTTGGCGGAGAAACTGCTTTTATATATGCGTTTGCCGGTGTGCTGCACGGGAAAAGGGCTGCTGATACAAGAATATTGGCGTCTATGAGACACTTCATTCAATCTCTTCTGCGCATTTCCATAATCATGGAAACCACATCGTCATCGGAGTGAAGGCCAGCTTTTTCAGCTTCTCCTGTCATTGCTTCCTGTAGCATTTTCATAGCATACATGGCCGAGTTCATCATGATGACCTGATTGTCCCGATATATCAGCGTAACCCTGTCACCCGTTCTAATCCCAAGTGAATCACGTATATCTTTTGGCAGAGTAATCTGTCCCTTTGCCATAACTTTTGCGTTATCGACGATAATATTATTTTCCATTCTCAATCCTTCCCCGAGAAAATATCCCTGCTTTCCCTGCTCATATTATGTTCTCTTTCTGAAAAAGTCAAATGCAGGGGGTTGAGGAGCAGTCGCCGGGGAACTTCAGGCAGGCAGCTCGCGGTCTAAACATCGCAACTTTTTTCCCGTGCTTTTTATCGGACGGACTGCTATTATATTCCCCGTGAAGCGCGAACAGCAAAAACGCAAACGACTGTTGACCGTTGAAGCATAACGCGCTTCGTATCGAGCGGTGCAAACAGCGATTTTTCCTAAAAGCTCAAAAGCTCCGGAAGGAATGCTCTGTTTTTAAGAGCGATTCGCCGGAATGGAAATGCACCGCGTTTAAAAGCGCATACAGCGACTTTATCTTGAATCAGCTCGTTAGAGCAATCGTAAGCCGGACATTCAAGACCGGAATGCGCTTTGTCATTTTGAGAAAAAGCACAGGCAGCTTTTTATTGTACGCGACTCAAACCCGCGGTTCAGCATGTGGTGCTTTGTCAATAAAGGCGTCGGCCGCAAAACTTCGACTGCAAATCGGCGAATTAGCTCACTGGGAAGCGCCCGCTTTCGGAGCGGGAAATCGCGGGTTCGACTCCCGCATTCTTGTTATATTTGAAAAAGGAGGGGATTTTCATGCTGGAATTCCTGAAAAAAGAAGCGAACAAAGCCTGTACGGAAAACATGGCGGTTACGTACGCGACCACATGTTCCGACTGCCTCGACCTTTTCGCAGCGGTCGGCGCGCTTCGCAGCGCGCAGGACGGCGATATCGAGAGTCGCTTTATGCGCGCATACGCTGAAAACCCTGACATCGCCATGAAACTCGCGTTTTTCGCGCGCGACGTACGCGGCGGTTTGGGAGAGCGGAGAGTATTTCGCACGATATTCCGCTGGCTCTCTGAAAACGAGCCGGAATCGGCAAGGAAGAACATCGGCAATGTACCGGAATACGGACGTTTCGACGACCTGTTGGCCTTGTTCGGTTCTCGCTGTGAAAAAGACGCGCTCGTTCTGATATCGAATCAGCTCGAAGCAGACGTCAGGGCGATGGAAAACGACAAAGCGGTCTCCCTGCTCGCGAAATGGCTGCCGTCGGTCAACGCCTCGAACGCCGAAAGCGTGAAAATGGCGAAACGCGTCGCGCGGTTTTTGGGAATGAAAGACGCCGATTACCGAAAAATTCTCTCGCGTTTGCGCGCGTACATAAAGATCATCGAAAATAACCTGCGCACGCGCGACTATACGTTCGATTACGCGAAACAGCCTTCGAAGGCGATGTTCAAATACCGCAAGGCGTTTCTGCGCAACGACGGAGAGCGTTATGGAGCTTTTCTGAACCGCGTATCGACAGGCGAAGCCGTTCTCCATACCGGCGCGCTGACGCCGTACGACATCGTTTCCCCGTTCTTTTTTTCAGCGCAGGAGTCGGAGGAAGAACGCAAAGCCATCGACGCGACGTGGAACGCGCAGGAGGACTTCACGAACGGCGAAAACGCGTTGGTCGTCGTCGACGGCTCAGGCTCGATGTACGTGAACACGAAACCGATGCCCGCCGCGATTGCCCTGTCGCTGGGCATCTACTTCGCGGAAAGGAACACGGGAGCGTTCCGCAGTCACTTCGTCACGTTCTCGCGCAATCCAGGGCTTGTGGAGATAAAAGGCGCGGACATTCTTGAGAAAGTACGTTACTGCCATGATTTTAACGAGGCAGCGAATACGAACGTTCAGAAAGTGTTCGAACTCGTCTTGAACATGGCGTTGAAAAACAGCGTCCCGCAAGCGGAATTGCCTTCGACGTTGTATTTTATCTCCGACATGGAGTTCGACAGATGCACGGAGGACTCGCAAACGACGAACTTCGAATACGCGAAAGAACTGTTCGCGAAAAATGGTTATGATCTGCCGAAAGTCGTTTTCTGGAATGTCGCGAGCCGCAACGCGCACCAGCCCGTGACATTGAACGAACAGGGCGTTGTGTTGGTCTCCGGCAGCACGCCCAGAGTCTTCTCGATGCTGAAAAGCGGCGCCCTTTCGCCTTACGCGTATATGATGGAAATACTCGGTTCGGAGCGATACGCGAAAATCGCGGCGTAAGCTGGCAAAAACTGAACGAAAACCATGGGGCTCCGCCCCCCGGAAAAAACCCCGCAGTGGATTTTTCTCAGTCCCCTGGCCCCGTTAATTTTCTTCCATTTATCCCTTCGGCAGCGTTATTCTGAACGAGGCCCCTTCGGGGGCCTCTTTATTGTTATTGCATTTATTGAATTTCACGAGCTCGATGCCGCCTCCGTGCATCTTCAGGATGCGCGCGGTTATGGAGAGGCCGAGCCCGTGTCCGTCGGAGCCCCATTTTCCGCTCCGTCCGACGCGGCGGCCGTGGAAACTTTCGAAAATACGGTCCTCCAC
>JAISSA010000163.1 GCA_031273365.1 Synergistaceae bacterium | reverse complement strand
ATCTTCACGCCCGTCGGGACCGCCCAGGTGTAGTACAAAACCGGTCCCACGTAAACGTTCCTGCCGTGGTCGGGGTCCGAGACGAGGGCGGTCACCTTGCCCGCGCTGGTGTAGTCGTTGGGGTCACTTGCAAGGGTGATCGGGCCCCCCCACGTCCCATCCGCGCGCGTGGGGTCCCCCATCTGCGCCATGATGGGATCGTTGCTCCCCTGCCCCTCGAACGCCGCGGTGAAGGAGCCTGTCCTGGAGCGATTGTTGGGCATCCCCAGACCGACGTTGGTGATCTCCGGCGTCAAAAACTGAAAAATTCTCTCGATGTTCGAGCGAGCCTCGATGTAGTCCTCGTCCTGCCAGTAGGTTCCCCAAAAAATCCACAGGGCCGTGACCAGCGAGCCCCCCAGAATCCCCAGGATGATCATCGAGATCAGAAGCTCCGGAAACGAAAATGCGCGACGACGTCTCATGCGGGTCCCCCTCCTAATCACGTTGCGCGTTGTCCGGCGCCGTTTTGGTCGAAAATCTGTTGACGTCTCTGGACACGACCAGACTGCGGGCTTTCGTGGAGGAAGGCCACACCTCCAGGCGAACGGTGTAGACCCCTCCGCTCAGGTTGGTCGGCCCTCTCGTCACCTCGTACCGATACGGCGGTTTTTTCCCCATGCGCGCCTGCACCGCGGCGCGGATGTCCCCCGCGCTGCTGAAATTTCCGGCGTCGATGGAGGACGGTTCAAGGGATTCGAGCGTCTCGAACCAGTTGTTGACGAACAAATAGGCGCCCATGTTCTCCCGGCTCGTGACCTGCAGGTTCATCGACCAGGCGACGGTCTGCATGATGGCGCCAATCGCGATCGCCACGACGACCATCAGGATGAGACACTCCACAATGGAAATTCCCCTTCGCCGGCTTCTTTGCAGGAATCCGGTTTTCAGGCTCCTGGTTTTCAGGATTTCGATGTCTTTCAGGACCTCGATGCCTTTCAGGACCTCAATGGAGAATATGATTGAACGAAACATAAAAACCTCCTTTTTACCTGCTGCCGCAATTGTCGCTTCTGTGTCGCTCCTGACAGGCTCTGCCCTGTGGTCTGCATGTACCATTATTGCATTGATTCAGAGTAATATAAAGTGCCAGCGCGTCAATAGGTCTCAGGTATGCTTAAGCGTATTTTCGAAGCCCAGGGCTGAGCGGACGAGGGGACACGTCCTGCCACCCTGAGCTTGAATGTTTACCGTTTATCTAAGTTGTTTGGCTGAGAAAAGTCGTGTATCATAGCGGAATTGCTTTTGCGGCAAACGCAATAAAATTATGTACGTTCCAGATAATACATAAAGCTTTTACGGAGGGATTTACTGAGTCATGTCAGGAAAACGTTTTAGCCTGTTTTTATCCGTGCTCTTTCTGCTCGTGATCTTTTCGTTCGCGTTTCTTCCGGCCGGCGTCGCGTCGGCGGCCAGGATCGTCGGCGACAGTCTGACGGTCTCCATGGACGCAAAGGCGTATACCCTGAAGCGTCTGCCCGTCGCCAGCGGCGACAGGTACGAGCGGGAGGGCGATCCGTCGACGGTATTCTCCAGCAAAGGGAGCGCCGCGTCTCTGACGATAAAAGGAAAGAAGTACCCGCAGTACGTCCTGATAAGAGATACGACGGACGACGACGAACTGGTCCTCACGGTCGACAACATAAACTACACCATGAGGTATGTGAGAACCGCCAGCGGCGCTAAATACGAGCTTCCCGGCGATCCGAAGACCTTCTTCTGGAGCAAGGGGCAGACGGCGTACCTGGTCATTCGCGGGAAGGAGTACGCTGCCTATGACATGTGGCTGCCGTCCGGGACCATCTGGCTGCCCGGCATGAAAAGCAAAGACCTCCGGGTCGACTGACCCTGCCTCACGAAGACCGGCCATGCTTTTTGCGTCATGGCCGGTCTTCGATTTGAGCCTCAAATCATAAAAATCCTCCCCCTTGAATGTCACAACTTTAACATTTCGTGTTACTATATCACCCCGAAGAGACGGAAGCGCCCCGCCCCATAAAGAAAAAAATTAACGGGGTCAGGGGACCGCGAAAAATCCCCTGCGGGGCTTTTGTCGGGGGGCAGAGCCCCATGGTTTTGGCTTTAAGTTGTGAATATTAGAATTTAAGGAGGAATAAATCTTGCATATGGCCGATGCTTTGCTGTCTCCCGAGGTGGGAGGAATTATGACCGTCGTCAGCGCGATCGCGACGGGTTACGCCGTCAAAAAAATTTCCGTGGACGGGCCGGACGAAAAGAAAATCCCCATGATGGGGATCATGGGCGCTTTTGTCTTTGCCGGACAGATGATCAACTTCACCATTCCCGGCACGGGTTCCAGCGGACACATCGGGGGCGGGATCCTGCTCGCCGCGCTTTTGGGACCCTGTCCCGCGCTGATCGTCCTCGCCTCCGTCCTGCTGATCCAGTGTCTGTTCTTTGCGGATGGAGGCCTGCTGGCTTATGGCTGCAACGTCTTCAACATGGGGGTTTGCGCTTCTCTCGCCTGGCAATATATCTACAGGCCCATCGCGCAAAGAGGGCTGAACAGGAAGAACATCTTCATCGCCTCCGTCGCGTCGGTCGTGGCGGGCCTGCAACTCGGGGCATTTTTCGTGGTGCTGGAGACCCTGCTCTCCGGCATCACCGAACTGCCCTTCAAATCCTTCCTTCTCCTGATGCAGCCGATCCATCTGGCCATCGGGCTCGGCGAGGGAATTGCGACGGCCGCCGTCCTGTGTTTCGTGCAGAGCGCGCGCCCGGAGCTGCTGGAGAGCGTCCTGCAAAAGACGAAGGTCGCGGGGACCGTTTCCATGAAAAGGCTCGTCGTGACGTTCCTTCTTTTGACCGTTCTGGTGGGCGGCGGGCTGTCCCTGTTCGCCTCGGCGTACCCGGACGGGCTGGAGTGGTCGATGGAGGGCGTCGCGGGCACGAGCGAGCTGGAGCGCGGCGGCGCGGTTCACGGGACGCTGAGCGACGTCGTGAAGACCACCGCGTTCATGCCCGACTACTCGTTCGCGGGAGACGAGGAGGGGTCGTCCCTGGGGACGGCGACGGCCGGGATTGTGGGAAGCGGCGTCACCCTCGCCCTTGCGGGCGGCATCGGGCTTGCCCTCGGCGTGGCGGGGAAGAGGCGGCGGAAGACGGGGGAGAACGGGCAAAAACCCGCGGCGGCCCACTGACCCGCGGGCGACGAAATGTCAGGTTTGTATCGAGCCGCCGCCGGCATCGACAGTCTGGAGCGCCTGGCGATGGGCGATTCGCCCGTCCATCGCCTGCACCCCATGGCGAAGCTGGCGGTCACGGTCGCTTATGTGGCCGTGGTTCTGTCGTTTCCGTCCCGGAACGTCAGCGGGCTCATGGCGATTTTCTTTTATCCGGCGATCGTGATGCCGCTGTCCGGGACCCCGTATCGACCGCTTCTGGGCAGGCTTCTGATCGCCCTGCCCTTTTCGCTGATGGGCGGGCTCGCCAACGTGATCGTGCTGCGCGGCGCGGCCTTTCACGTGGGCGGCTTCACCGTCAGTCAGGGGATGCTCTCGCTTGTCTCCATTCTTCTGAAAACTCTGCTTACCGTCCTTGCCGTTCTGATTCTGGCCGCCACGACGCCGTTCGTGGAGATCGTTCACCGGTTATCGCGCCTTGGCGTGCCGAAAATCGTCTGTTTGCAGTTCGTCATGACCTGCCGCTATCTTTCGGTGCTCCTTGACGAGGCGGGCTCGATGCGGCGGGCGTATGCCCTGCGTGCCCCGGCTCAAAAGGGCGTGAAAATGCGGGATATCGGCAGCTTTCTGGGGCAGCTCATCCTGCGCGCCTTCGACCGCGCCGCCAGAGTGCATCAGGCGATGAAGTGCCGCGGGTTTCAGGGCCTGCACCCGGGCAGGGCACGCGGGGAGCTTCGCTGGCGCGACTTTCTTTGCGTCGGCGTTCTTTTGTCGGCTATGCTCGTTTTGCGTTTTTTCAACCTGAGCCTTTTTTTCGGCAGGCTTGTGGGGTAACCCCGTGCCGCGGTCATGCTGTAAGCGATTATGCTGTAATCTGAAGGCGGAAAACCTCACGGTAAGGTACGACGACGCGGTCTGTGCGCTGCGGGATGTCGGTTTTTCCGTCCGGGACGGGGAAAGGGTCGCGCTGATCGGGGCCAACGGAGCCGGGAAATCCACCCTTTTACTGACGCTGGTCGGCGTGCTTCCGGCCGAATCGGGAGAAATCTCCCTTGAAGACGTGCCCGTGGGGAAGGAGACTCTGCGCGAGTTCCGGCGCAGGGTCGGCATGGTGTTCCAGAACCCGGACGACCAGCTTTTCATGCCGACGGTATACGAGGACATCGCGTTCGGCCCCCGCAACTACGGGCTGTCCGAGGAAGAAATCGAGACGCGAATCAACGGGGTGCTGGATCGTTTTGGCATTGCCCGGCTGAGGGACCGCATGACGCATAAGCTCTCGGGCGGGGAGAAACGCCTTGTGGCGCTGGCGGGCATTCTGGTCATGGAGCCCTCCGTTTTGCTGATGGACGAACCGTCCTCCTTTCTGGATCCGCGTTCGAGGCGGAAGCTGATCGAAACTTTGGATAAGCTGCCGCAGACGATGCTGATCGCCACTCATGATCTGGACCTGGCTCTGGACCTTTGCCGCAGGGCGATTCTGCTGGACGAAGGCCGGGTACGCGCGGACGCCCCGATCGAAGAAATTCTCTCCGACGCCGCGCTGCTGGAAAGCTGCGGCCTGGAGCTCCCCCTCTCGACAGGACACCTTCGTTAATTCAATTCACTTCACTTCACTTCACTTCACTTCACTTCACTTCAATTCAATAAAATAATTTAAGCGCGCGGTCACGAACTCCTGCCCGCCGCCGGCGTTCTCCGACGCGTTGCGCCATGGCCCTGTTGCGCACTGTGAGACAGGAGCCAATAGACCTATTGACCATAAAACTTTTCATGACTATCTTATTAGGAAAATACCAGCAATGTCTCCTGCAAAGGCGAAGGGAAAAATTGAATAAGAGGGGGGAGGTGCATTTATGAACCCGATGACGGTCTTCAGATCAAAAGAAAAAACTTCAAAAGAAAAAACTTCAAAAGAAAAAATTCCAAAAGGGAAAATTTTTCGCGTTCGACACGGAGTGGGAATAGTGGAGTGCATCATTTTGCTGATCGTTTTGGGCATCAGCCTGGCGGCCGTTCTGACCACAATGGGGTGGGGAAGCCGAAGTTACGCTTTCGCCAGAGAGGACCTCGACCAGCGCCTTCTTCTTTTCGGCTGGTTTCAGGCGTTCGAGTCGATTTACCCGGGACTTGAAAACAACGTCGCGGACGCCAGCAGGGAGACCACGGAATTTCTGGGCGGCACCTGGAATGCGGCCCTTAAGGAGGGCCGCTTCAGGGCGGGTCGGATTCAGGTGCAGGAGGTTGCCAGTACGGAGGGAGTCGTGCGGCTGAAGGTGAAAATTTTCCGTAACAGGGGCGGGGTGGAGGAATTCGACCTCGACAGGCGTTTTAACATATTTTCCAGCGAAACCGTTTCAGACGACGTCATCGGAGGTCCCTGAGCATGAAAAGACAGCTTCGGTTCCGGTCGGCGCGCGACAGGGGGGCGTTTTCCCTCGTCGAGCTGCTTGTCGTCATGCTTATCGTGTCCATTTTGGGAGGGACCGTCGTCTCCGTCCTGGCGCTCGTCTTTGGGATGTTCAATCAGCTGAACGACTATATGGCCGGGCGTGAGGAAATCGAGTTCATCGTCCAGTCGGTCGGACGGGAAATCACCAACGTGGGGCTGGGTATGCCCAACAACCGGCAGGGAAAGGGTTCGTTCGCCTCCTCCTTCCATGAAGACGCATCCGCTTCGAACGCTCCGATCATGGCGCAGATGGGCGCTTACAACGAGAACTGGGGGGGACCCGTGACGCTGGGGAAGGACAACCCCGGGAATCTGTACACGTCGGCCCAGATGGTCACGACGATGACGACCGTCGGGGGAAGGTCCTTTTACGAGGGCCCGGAGCTGTATTACGCCTGGGCCGTCCCCACGGGGGTCAAGGTCGCTCTGGACGGAGCGGGAACGGATCCCATGAAACGGGGGGGAGACGCCCTGCCGTTGAGCGTCTATCCCTACGACGGCGCGCGAAGCGGGCTGCAGGTTTTGCAAAATTTCAGCTACGACGGCAGGAACATCGGCATCAGAGTGAATGCCCCGGCAAAAACCTCGTCGTGGATCGTGTTTCCGTCCTTCCGTATCCCCGTGCTGATCACCGCCATCGACGCAGGCGCGGCGAAAATGACGGCCCAGGTTGCCCCTTACAGCCATCCGGGGGACCTGTCCGCCCCATTTATGGGGCTGGAGGAGGTTTTCCTGCTGCAGGCGGCGCGGCTTTATCGAAACGCGCAGCACGAGCTGGTGCAGCTTATCTTCGAAGACCCGGCGACGACGACGGAAAAAATTCTGGCCCATAACATCGTGGGCCTCCACTTTGCCTACGACCCCGTGCGGCGCATCCTGTCGATGTACGTAGCGGCGGAGGGCCAGGAAACCGGCCTCAACGTCGGCGGCGTCACCTCTTCCGACTGGCCCGCCTTCGCCGCCCCCCTTTCCGGGAGCCATCGTTTCGTTGTCGAGCGCATAGACTGGAGGATACGTAATTGAAAGCACGACGGGGACGCTTTTATTTTGGAGAACTTATTTTGAAGATGTTTGAACAGAATTCTTCTGACCAGAATTCTTCCGGACGCAGCTCTTCCAGACGCAATTCTCTCGGACGCGAGGGTTTCGTTTTGCCGATGGCTCTGGTTGTCCTTCTGGTGGGCGTCATCATGTCGGCGATTCTTATCGACATGGGATATTCCTTTTCCACGATCACGAGACAGCAACGGAATTTTTACGCGGACCACGTCGCGGCGGCGGATTATGTACAGGCGGCCAAAGGGTGGCTGATACAGGACAACATCAACCGCGGGACCGTCTGGCACGGGCAGGGGCTGTCCAGCCGCGACTCGCCCGTCTCCAGCGTGAGCGATCTCCTCCTCGACGACCCGCACGTCAGCTACGACCTCGACGTCGCCCCCCACGGAGTCGGGCGGCAAAGGGTCGTCGTGAACGTTTTCGACGTGCAGTACCAGCTGAGCCATCTGGGTTCGGCGCTGCAAAACGACTACGAACAGATGAGAGTTCTGCCGGCCCCCATCAACGCGGTCGGCGGAAGCTCCACGTCCGCCGGCGAGGGGATGGAGTCCCAGCTCGGAGGACCGACGACCGGGGACATCGGAACGAAAGAGGAAAGCGGCGGCAGATTTTACCCCTGGGACCGTTTCGGGGCCTACGTGGTGAGGGTGCAGCTCTTCAACGTCAGCGCGGGGGGCTCCGTTCTGACGCGCACGGCGGAGGAGGCCTTTTTCCAGCTGCTCAGCGACGACATTTAGCCACCGGGCCTGACCGGGTTACGAATTTGTTTAATAAGTGGCCTCCCGGCCTTTACCTGAAGCGACTGTATAGTCATGAATTTGTTTTGCAGGGAGTGATGTTGTTGATGTCGTTAATGAAGAAAGTTCGAGGCTTTTTGTTTTTTGCGCTGCTGTTGTCCGGAATTTTCGCCTCCGGGCGCGAGTGCGCCGCGGCGCCCTTCAAGGTTTTCACCAAGGAGTCCTATCCTCTGGAGGACACGATTCTGACGGGCGTCGAGCCCAACGTCATGTTTTTTCTCGACACCTCCTCCTCCATGGCGATGTCCATGAAGGGAGAGCTGCCGACGTTCATCAACAACGACGCGACGATGCAGGCCATGTACCCCCTGATGCGCGACGCCAACAGAAGAGCGGAGATGCTGAGGAACGCCGCCTACGGCACCGGGGCCCGTCCCGTGAGTGAAAGCGCCACGGGGACGCGGACCATCGCGGAGAACCTGGCCGCGAGAAAGACGAGCGGCGGCATCCCCAATACGGGAACGGAAAAGACCGGCTGGGCCAGCGATTCCAACCAGACGAGCCGGAAGGTAGGATACACGCGGTGGGGCAGGGATCTGGACAACGAGAACAACATCATCGGGAACCTCAACTGTTACTACACGCCCGACCCCGGCAGGCCGTACCTCCTGACGTTCAGGGACCGCAACTGGGCCAACTGGAACGGACAGGGCGCCCCCCCCAAAGCGAACGGGGACGGGCTGGGGGATGCGTTGAGCCATCAGGTCACGGCCATCGACATGCCGGTCGCACTGAGGGCCTACCTTCCCGGAGGCGCGAATTACGGACAGCGGATCACGAACCCGGACCTGATCAAATACCTCGTCCCCAACGACAGCAAGATGTACCAGATGAAGCTGGTCCTGTGGCGTCTTCTCGACAGAGAATACGCCCAGACCCTCGCCGGTATGCGCATCGGCGCTGCGGGAAACTACTTCGACTACAGCACTTCGGTCAACAGGGGGCCGATGTACCGGCGAGGGCCCTACTTCGGGTCGCATGGGGCCGGTACCAACGAGGGCGAGGGCACCACCTACCTGGGAGGCGACACCTTCAACTTCAGGGCCACGCACAACGGCTCCGCCAATCAGACGATCGCCTTTCCGCACGGGACGGCGGCGGAGGCCTACTCGGGGATCATCGGCGGAGACTACGGCGCCGCGGAGGTCGTTTACGCCTCGGTTCTCTCCACGTACACCACCGGCGACGCGACGACCCAGCGTCACGGGGCGCGGGCGTACATGAGGGTTCCCTTCGACTACATGTACACCTACAACAAAGAGGACGGGAACTACTACCCCACCGACAGCCTGATTGCCTTCCGCGAGCTGATCGACGGAGTGGAGCAGTACAACACGAGCGTGAACGACGCGAACAGGATGGTCAACGAAGAGCTCGTCGCGGGCGGAACGGCGCAGCTGGCCACCTCCTTTTACGGGCGGGACAACTTCCACGCCACGGCCCACAACGGCAGCAACAACGCCGCGCTGGACAATCGATACGCGATAGATTACGCGAAGGGCGTCGTCACCAATCGCGAGCTGTGGACGGGCTCCGGAGGCGGCCGCGGAATTCTGGCCAAGCGCATCAGAAACTCCGAGGGGCTGATGACGGGGACGGCGCTGGGGAGCGTCATCGACTTTTTCTCCCCCTTCGGGGGAACGAACGGCCTGACCTTCACCCAGAATCCCACAGAAGCCAACGACGTGCGCGGCTACTTCCCCGTCACGGGGTCCTGCCAGTCCAACTGGCTGGTCGTCTTCACCGGAGGCAACGACCAGTCCCTTCCCGGCCGGGATTCTCTCGACGCGCTGAAAAACCTGTACCTGAACTCCAAAACGATGCGCGGTCGCCAGTGGGACGGTTCGAAGTGGGTTCACAGAGAATTTACGATGGACAGTCCCATCCGCACGATCTTTGTCGGCCTGATGCCGCCCGCGACCGAGTACGAAAACCCCGATGACCCGGACGACGCCATGGACCTCGGCGTCAAGAGGCTGCGCAAAAAGATCACCAAAATGGCCTGGGCCGGCCAGCCCCTGTCGAACGGGGATCCGGACAGGACGAAGCAGCCTTATTTCGCGGACAACGTCAGCGACCTGATTCAGACGCTGCAGTCGATCCTGCTGCAGATTCGCGCGGAGCGGTTTGCCTCCGGAGCGCCCCTCGTCCTGCCCCTTTACGATACCGGGGACGAAAAAGCGCTGTTTGCCGCCTCCTACAACATCAACATGTCCAAACAGTGGGAGGGAACGTTCCATAAATACATCGTCTCGACGGATGTCACGGTGCCCAGCGTGCTGGACTGGCGGGCCGAACAGAAAATGGCCGAAAAGGGCGGGAACAGAGCCGTCTACACCTCGACGGGAATGGAGGGAGAGGCCAGCACCTCCGTCTCGGCGCTGAAAGACATCGCTTCGGACGCCTTCAAAACCCTGACCGGCGTCACTTCGCACGAAACGGACTTCCGCAACTGGCTCATCACGTATCCGGGAGAGGCGGGAATCCTCGGAGACATGGAGCATTCGGGAATCACCGTGGTGAACAGCGTCAACCCCTGGCGGATTTACATCCAGACGAACCGCGGCGTCCTGCACTCGCTCGACTACGAGAATGGAGACGAGGAGTGGGCTTTCATCCCGCCCAACATCCTGCAGACCCGGCTCTGGGCCCAGAAGTTCGACCCCTACGTCGGCGCCTGGTACGACGGCGACGGTTCGGCGGCGACGAGGCCCATGTCGATGCCTCTGGCGCTTCTGGACGGAATGCTGGCGACCGGCAACGCCAGAGACGACGTCAACGGCGGCTACAGGACCCTCATGATCGGCAACCTGGGATGGGGAGGCAACGGGTTTTACGCGATGGACGTCACGTCCCCCGGGGCGACGCCCCGGTTCCTCTGGGCCGTGGAGAACGTCCGCTACAATGAGCCGGAGAGCAATCCCCTGGACGGGATCAAACGATGGGGAGACGCCGCGGGCGGCAACGTCAACGAATACAATTACAGCGATCTGGGCCTGACGCTTTCCGCCGCCGAAATCCGCGTCACGTCCGACGACGACGGGGGAGTGGGAATTCTGGCGGGCGGGCTGGGCTACAATTACGGATCGGACAGCCAGGGGAAGGCCTTTTACTTCTTCGACCCCAACGACGCGAGCATCATCCGCACGATCACCGGCACCACCGGATTTCTGGCCCCGCCGGGCCGTACTCTGGGGATGGGGGTCGCCCCCATATTCTACGTCCTGAACAGCTCGAACAACACGACGAAGGAATTTTTCACGGGCGACAGCGAGGGCAACGTGCTCTACTGCGACATGCAGGGCGCGCCGTCCACGTGGAACATGAAAAGCATCTTTCAGCTGCGCACCGTGACGGCTCCGGATCGCCCCGTGGCCATAACGAAGGCCTTCGAGATAGGCACTCAGAGAAACGTGCGCTGGCTTTTCGGCGGCACGGCGGACCTGATGGTTCCGGACTCCGGGGCGGCGGTTCCGGAGAGGAAGCTGACCAACGCCGAGCAGTTCATTTTTGGGCTGAACCTGACCGAAAACCCGAACCTTGCCGGCAACGCGGACACTCCTCTGTCCACAACGTCCCTCGTGGCGCTGAAGTACATGGCCGACAGCATTTTCCCCGCATGGAGCGGCGCTGAGACCGGAGATCAGGTGTCCGTGCCGACCGACGCAAAGGGCTGGCGCCTCAGGCTTCGCCCGCAGGTCATCCACGCGACGGAGCCCACGAACCCGGAGTACGTCACGACGTCGCCCTTCCTGTACCAGGGCGTTCTCTACGTGTCGACGTTTATCGCGCGCACCCGCCAGCCGGAGGACGACGAAAAATGCCCGGAGCTGGGCGACAGCAAGCTGTACGCTCTGGACCCCACCACCGGAAAATCCGCCTGGACGAGCGGACAGCAGGCCGTGGTTTTCGACAACATCAAGATATCGGGCATATCCGCCGTGAACGGCAGGCTGTTTTTGGGCGTAAAAGTCCTCCGAAGCGGGGCTTTGAACGCGCTGAACGACAAAAGCGACATCGCCGGCTTCAGGACCCACGCCGACGGAACCACCATCGACATAGGCGCCATGGGAGACGCCGGGGCAAGCGCTCCCGATGTTCCCTACAATATTCCTCTTCTGCAATACTGGAAGGAGCGGTTTTAGGATGCGTCATTTTTTGAAAATCAACGCTCTGGCGTTGCTGGTGCTGGCGGCGCTCTTTTTTCACGCGGAAACGGCCTTTTCCGCGGACCCCGTGAGGGGCGTGCTCGAAAACGTCCAGGAGACGGAAAACGGATGGCTCATCACCATGCGAATCGATGGGCAGGTGGCCTCGGGGCTTCTGGCCCCCGAGTGCCGTTACTATGTGGACAGGAGCGAAGTCGAGCGGGAGATTTTTTTCGATCGCGCGTCCGGTCAGGACATCACCGTCGACGTCGACCAGCGCGCCGGCGTGATACGCTGTTACCTCCAGATCGTTCGACTGGACTGACGGGCATTACAACGACGCCCCTGTATCCCCGCCCGGGGTTACAGGGGATTTTTCAACCGGCCAAAACCGCGCAGGGGATTTTTCCCAGTCCCCTGGCCCCGTTAATTTTTCTTTTTTATTTTTTTATTTCTTTATTTCCTTGGGGCTACGCTTTGTATCCACCGAGCGAAACCGAGAGTGTTCCGGCTCTGGATCAGAACTTTCCCCGGACCGCGAAAACGGAAGACGAGCGACTCTCCCGACGTTATGGACGAAATCCATCCGCTGGAGGCCTTTTCGAGATTGTAGTGGATGTGGCTGGGCCAGGCGACAAGGTGATTGTTGTCGATGATGATGTCCTTCCCCGCGGGGATGTCCACGACGTGGACGGCGCCGAAGGACTCCACGAAGAGGATCCCTCTTCCCGAGGCCTCGAGGACAAAGAGGCCTTCGCCGCCAAAAAGGCCTTTGGCGAGGTTCTGCATCCTGGTGCTGATGACGACCCCGTCCGTGGCGGCGAAAAAGCCTCCCTTCTGAATGTAATAGGGAGTGCCGTCCATCTCGAGGTCCAGGATGGAGCCGGGGGACGCCGGAGCGAGGAGCGTCTCTCCGTCGCCGTTGACGGCCCTGATGGTTTGAAAGAAGAAATTTTCGTTCGACAACAGGCGTCCCAGCCCGCCCATAATGCCGCCTTCGAGTTTGCCCTCGACCGTCATCGTCGTGTCCATCGTCACCATCGCGTCGGATTGGGCTTTTATCGACGTCCCCTTCGGCAACAGGAGACGAAGCATCGCAAAAGCGCCCTCACTGTAGAGAATTTCATATTTTATGCCGGCGACCGATTCCATGCAAAAATCTCCTTATAAAAAAATTAAAGAAAAAAAATTAAAGAAAAACTAACGGGGTCCAGGGGTCCACGACCCCTGGCGGGGCTTGGGGCAGAGCCCCATGTTTTTGTCCTGAGTCGTTGACATTGCTTTTGAATCCGGTGAAAACGGGGTGACAGCTACAAAAATTGTACTATCGTCGGCATCAGGTCCTTAAACGTTTTGCCCGTAGCCTGTTCCCCAATCGCGTGCATTTTCCACTCGTTATTGTGCCGATAAATCTTCGCCATCACCATGGCGTTGTTCTCCGCGCCGCCGGTCAGGTCGTAACGCGCGATTTCTTTCTTGTTCGAAGCATCGACGATACGGCAGAACGCGTTTCCGACGTTTTTGAAATTCTGGCCGGTGAAACTGTTGACGGTGAAAACGAGGGCCGAGATGTTCGCCGGGACCAGGCTCAGATCGACGATGATCTGTTCGTCGTCGCCCTCACCCTCGCCGGTCAGGTTATCTCCGGTATGCACGACGCTGCCGTCCCTGCTTTTCAGCTGTCGGAACCAGACCGTGTCTGCCTGTCTGTTCCCGTCGAACATCACGCAGGAAGCGTCGAGATCGATGCTGCCTCCTTTGCCCCCGAAAAAGCCCCGCTTTTGGGCAACGTCCCATCCAAGTCCCATGATGACCTTCGTCAGCGATTTACCCGCCTCTTTTTCCAGAGATATTTTCTGACCTTTTTCCAGGCTGACAGCCATAAAAGACGCCTCGATTCCTTATGGAATTTTTTTGGTATCCGGTAAACGTTCAGGCTCCGGGGAGGCGGGGGGACGTGTCTCCGGAGCCCGCTCGGCCCTGCGTCAGACGCTGACGCCGTACTCTTTTGCCAGAGGTCCGAGGCCTCCGCTGAATCCCTGCCCCACGGCCTTGAACTTCCACTCGCCGCCGCTGCGGTAAACCTCGCCAAAGATCATCGCGGTCTCGGTGCTGGCGTCTTCCGAGAGGTCGTAACGCGCGATTTCCCTGCTATCGGACTGATTGACGACGCGAATGAATGCGTTGGAGACCATGCCGAAGTTTTGCCGGCGTGTATCGGCCTCGTGGATCGTCGCGGCGACCACGAGCCTGGCGATGCCGGCGGGAACCTTTGTGAGGTCGACCTTTATCGCCTCATCGTCGCCTTTCCCCTCGCCGGTGAGGTTGTCCCCCATGTGCTCCACGGATCCGTCCGCGGATTTTTTGTTGTTGTAAAAGATGAAGTCCGCGTCGGACGGCACTTTACCGTTTTCTCCCAGCCTGAAAAGGCTGGCGTCGAGATCGAACGCCGCTCCATCCGTGGCGCGCGTGTCCCACCCGAGGCCGATCAGTATGATCGAGAGCCCGGGCGCTTCTTTTGAAAGAGAGATATTTCCACCTTTTGTAAGCGATACAGCCACGTTATCCTCTCCCTGTTCTCGGGTTACGGTACATCCCTCCCGCCCGGATTGGAACCCGAAC
>JAISSA010000125.1 GCA_031273365.1 Synergistaceae bacterium | reverse complement strand
ACGACATCAGCTTTGCCGCGCGCTCATTTCCTGCCAGGACGCAAAAGGCGGAGAGCGAGAAGAAAATCGCGGCGATGGCAATCCTGATACGACGACAGGCCACGCGTTTCATCGACAATGTCCGCCTTCAACGCGAAGAGAGGTGATTTTTCCAAAACCGGATGGCGTGTTCTATCCAGCCCCCGGCGTCCGTACCAACGCCGAGGCCGAAGCCATGACCGGCATTCCGGTATCTGCGATACTCGACTTCCACTCCGGCGTTTCTCAGGTTTTCGACACGCCTGTCTGCCGCGGACACAGGCGCGATTCCGTCATTCTCGCTCTGGACAAAAAAGGCCGGGGGAAAATCGCTTGAATAGCCTGACTGCCCCGTGTACGCGATAACCACCGCGGAGGGCCTGGGAAGATTGCCGCCTCCGTAACGGGAGGTGCCGCTTAACGCAATGTTGCCCGCCATCCGCGCGCCTGCCGAGCCGCCCCACAGGGAGTAGCCTTTTGTGCCGACCGCGAGGGTTTCCGCGTTTTCAAAAATATATCCGATGGCCGCAGCCAAATCTTCGGTCGCCCATTGCTCGCTTCCGATGCGGTATCGTATGACGAAAGCGTTGAGCCCCTGTCTGCTGATCACCTGAGCAAGCGGAAAGCCTTCGTGGAGGGAGCCGACATACGAAAAACCTCCGCCCGGGCACACGACGGCAAAGGGAGCGCCCGGCCTTCCCCTGAAGAAGAAAAGGCCGGTAAACGCTTTGGCGGGATCGTCCCGTTTTTGCGCTTCGGTGTAAAAATCGTAGAAGATGGTTTTGCCGCCGCCCGCCTCGTCGATCATGAAGTTAAGCGCGTCCAGCACCGGGCCGGGTTCCACATGGCTGTGATACGGCATGAGCGAACCGACATTGTCGAGCCGCGCGGCGTAGTAAGGCGCGTTATTGTCCAGCGGCAACAGGCGCTCCCCAAAGCCCTGAAACGCCGGATGGTTTACGATGTCGAGGACGGTATTGTTCATGGCGAGACGGGCATAGCCGCCATTGGCGCTGCCGGCGCAGGCGGCGCAAAAACTCAGCCCGGGAACGAGTACAAAAAACAGGAGCTGTTTTATCCTCATCGCAATCCTCCATAATAGAGATGTGTTTAACGGATGAAATGCGTCATTACCGCGGGCGGTTCTTCCGGTTTACATGGACGCGCCATCCGTCAGTTCAATCAGAATCTCTCCGGCGTAGTCCTGAAAAAACTCGACGCCTGATTCAATCATGCCGATGTGGATGATATCGACTACGGTCTCCGGCAGATGATCGCTGTAGCAGAAGGCGACCTCCGGGCCTTCGGGCCAGTAAAAGACCGCGCCGCGCGCGTACTTGCGGGTGCGCTCTCCCTCGTCCGAGATGGGGCGAGGCAGCACGGTGGATTTGACAAGGCCGATTCGGTCGAACGCATTCAGCGTCAGGGGCAGCAGTTCGGCAAATTCCCGCGCTGTCCTGTTGTCGTACAGAACGGCGTAGAGCACTGTATCCTCGGCTTTAATCGTGATTCGCGCAGGGGCTGCGGGGCGCTGGCTCTCGACGCCGCCCGGCGTCCGGTTCGAAATCGGCGGGGTTTCAGCCGCTCCGCCGATGGAAACCGACAGACACAGCATCGCCAGCGACAGCACGAATGCCGTAAGCTGCCCCGTCATTCAATAACCCAGTTTTCTCAGCCATGCCGCGACATCGTCGGCGCACTTATGCACGTCATCTCTGAAGACGGTAAAGCCGTTTTTATCGACGGCGGCGTTTGGCTGCAATTTCGCAATCGTGCCGATCGTGTCGGAGAAACCGTTTCCACCGTGGGTATTGAAGGGAATAATGGTTTTGCCGGACAAATCCACGCTTTCCAGAAAGCTGTACAGAATCATCGGCATATCAGCCCACCAGTTGGGATAACCCAGAAAAATCACGTCATACCGGTCGAGGTTCGGGATATTCGCCGCCAGTTCCGGCCTTGCGTTATCGCTTTGTTCTTTTTGCGCCAAATTCACCAGAGTTCTGTGGTTTGTGGGGTACGGAGTTTTCGGTTCGATGCGGAAGATGTCGCCGCCCGTATTTTCCTGAATTAAATGGGCCACATACTGCGTATTTCCCAGAACTTTTCCGTCAATAACCACAGTGCTGTCATCCTCGGCTCTGCTCATATTGTTGGGGGCCGTTGTTTCCGGCATGGAAAAATAAGCGATCAGCACCCTGCCGGACGAGTTGCCCGGATTCCCGCCCCTTTGCCCCTGCCCGCCCGTACCTGTGGCCGCGGATGCCAAAAAAGCGTTCCCGCCTGTACCCCAAACCGTTCCAAAAGCTACCAGCGCAGTGGATAACGTTAAAGCGAATGAGATAAGCATACCTTTTGTTCCGCGTTTCATTTTTATCTGCCCCTTTTATATTTTTTGCTGCCTGGGGCAGATGTTATTCCGAATTTGTGAGAGAAGTGTGAGAACATCGGCAAATTTCTGTGAAACTTTCAAAGAAAGTCATGCTCGGTTTTGGGACAGGCGAACCAGAATATCGTTTCACCATCCATGCAGTCCACACCATACCGCATGTCATGTGCCTTTAAGATCGTGCTGACGATGGACAGGCCGATGCCGGTGCCCTGTCGGCGTCCTCCCTGGTGCTGGCTTCGCTGGTATCTCTCCCAGATGGATTCGCGCTCTTCCTCCGGGATCGGCTCGCCGGGGTTTATGACCGACACCTTGCAATTCGCGCCCGACTCGGCAACGGCCACCACAATTGTGCCGCCGTCTTTTGTGTGATTGATCGCGTTGTATAAAAGATTCCGCATGACCTGGCTGATTTTGAGGGCGTCTGCCAGCACCGGAATCTCAGCCTGCGCGTCGAGCCTGATTTTGATGCCATGTTCCGACGCGCCGCTTTCGCAGTACTCGATCTCCGATTCGACGATCTCACAGAGATTGTACCGATCTTTGCTGAGTTTCATATATCCGGCCTGAAGCTGAGAGCAATCCATGATGTCGCTCACCATTTCGCTCATCCGGCGCACTTCTTTGATTATCCGGTTTAATTCCTCATTGCGCTTTGAATCGTCCTTCCGGTAAATGTCCCGCGCCATTTCGGCGTATCCGTTGATGAGCGCCAGCGGGGACCTGAGTTCATGGGACACGTTCGCGATGACCTCTTTCCTGAGCACGTCCACGCGCCGGAGCGCGCGGGCCAATTCATCGACTGAGTTGGACAATTGCCCCAGCTCGTCTTTCAGCGCCAGCCCGGGAGTTGCGGTCAGGTCCCCCGCGGCGAGGCTGTC
This sequence comes from Synergistaceae bacterium, assembly GCA_031273365.1. Classification (GTDB taxonomy): domain Bacteria; phylum Synergistota; class Synergistia; order Synergistales; family Aminobacteriaceae; genus JAISSA01. The sequence goes on along the minus strand of JAISSA010000125.1, from coordinate 1,664 downwards.
CACGGTTTGTTTTATGACCTGTATCGGCTTCGTGAACCTGGCGGACAAAATCGCGGCCAACACCGCAGCCACGAGAGTGAGGATAACGCTGAGCGCGACAAGCTGCCAGCGGCTCATGCTCAAAACCGCATTGAGTTCGGTAAGCGACCGGTACAGAACCACATAAGCCCTCGTGCCGTAATATAAAACAGGTATGCCCATCTCATAGGCGTCCAGCCGGTTGTTGGCCAGGATGCGCCTGCTGTACGGCTCGCCTTTGAGGACATTTACGTATTCGTCGCACTCTTTGAGCCTCTCCCAGACCAGAATGTCCGACCGGGCTTCATTCAAAGCGATGGGGTGCCCGTAGCTGTGCATCGCCAGAAGTTTGCCCTCGCTGTTTATCAGCAGCATCTTTCCATTGCTCGCCCTGCTGAGATAGGGAATCAGCTCGTCGTTATAAGCGAGGTCTTCCGTTTTCAGTTCATCCATAATTGGCCCCAGGCGCTCCTGCAGCTCGCTGATGGTGGCGTTCACGTAGTTTTTCTCCAGCATGAATATCTGAACGGACCACATGAAAGCGACAGAGAGCAGGACCAGCGCCATCATGATGCCCCACAGCCTGACGGCCATCCTCGACCGGAAAAAGGTTCGCTTAAAGCTCCTGTCTGTACTCAAATTTATAGCCAACCCCCCATACTGTCTGAATCACCTTTCTATATTCGCCAAGGCGTTCGCGGAGAGATTTTACATGGGTGTCCACCGTGCGGGCATCTCCATAATAGTCGTGCCCCCAAACTTTATCCAGGAGCTGCTCGCGGGTGAGCACGATGTGCGCGTTTCGCGCCAGCGTCAAAAGCAGTTCAAACTCCATGCGCGGCAGGCTCAAAGATTTTCCCGCCAGTGCGACCGTTCTGGCGCCCGGCTGTATGACAAGCTCCCCGAAACGGAGATCATAGCCCTGCCTGCCCCCGCTCCGTTTCAGCACGGCTCCTGCTCTGGCCATCAGCTCTTTGGAGCTGAAAGGCTTTGGGACATAATCGTCGGCCCCGAGGTTGAACGCGAACAATTTATCGTATTCCTCGCCGCGGGATGTCAGCATGATGACGGGCACCTGGCTATCCCTGCGTATCTCGGCCAATGCCTCGAATCCGTCCATACCGGGCATCATGACGTCCAATATCAGGATGTCGAAATCGGCCTCCTGCATGATCTTCAGAGCGGCGCACGCGTTTTCGGCCTCCGTGCAGTCAAAGCCCTCCAGTTCCGCGTAGGTTCGGACAATCCTCCGCAGCTCCGCGTCGTCATCCGTTATGAGCAGTTTCGGCAAGGGACCACCCCGCTTCAGAATATCACGGAGGCATTATAGCTCAGGTACATCCCATGAGTGCGTAATGGGGCGATAAAACATGCGGCGGCTTTAGCGAGAAGGCCGAAGTCATCGGAGTATTCCATATTCACGCGCGGTTTTATTCACTCAGGAAGCTCTGAAGTGTTGCCGTCAGCTCATCGATGTCGATAGGTTTCGACACATGTGCGCTCATTCCGGCTTTTCTGCTCTCTTCCCTGTCCTCGGTCATTGCGTTTGCGGTCATCGCCACTATCGGGATCGAGGCGGCGTCCGCCTTGCCGCTCTCCCTGATACGGCGCGTGGCCTCCAGACCGTCCATGGTCGGCATACTGAT
>JAISSA010000053.1 GCA_031273365.1 Synergistaceae bacterium | reverse complement strand
ATCTGGTCCTGAATGGAGCGCAGAACGGGGGTAGGCCCCGGAATCATCAAAAGCCTCGGTGTCCTGATCATTAAGCAAAACCCTCCTTAAGCTCTATGCAAACAGAGTTTGGATGTTCTGAAGATTTTTTGAATATCTGGAGTATAACACGGCTTTCAATTTCTTTATAATGATGGGGTATCTCTTGAGATACTCCGTCAAACAAGAAACTAAAGAAAAAAATCGATCCGGGGAGATGTGAAATGTGGAAAATGTGAAGATGCAAAACGTGATGAAATCCAAAATGCAGCGTGGAGAAAAGGCTGTGGGCACCTTTTTCGAGCTGGGCGGCACGACGGCGGTGGAGTGTCTGGGGCTGACCGGGCTCGATTTTTTCATTATCGACACGGAACACGGCCCCTTCGACGTCGAAAGCGTCATGGAGTTCGTCCGCACCGCCGAGGCGCACAGCATCACCCCCCTCGTGCGGGTGAAGGACGCCACGCGTCCCTCCGTGCTGAAAATGCTGGACGTCGGGGCGCAGGGCCTGATCGTCCCCGGCATCCGCACGGCGGACGAGGTCAGACATCTTGTGGAGTACGGCAAATATTACCCCAAAGGGCAGAGGGGTTTCGCCGCCACGCGCATCGCCGATTTCGGGTTCAATTCCGAGATGAAGGACATCGAGGCCTGGTTCGCCCGGAACAACGGAGAAACGATGCTCATTCCCCAGTGCGAGACGTCCGAATGCCTCGACGACATCGAGCGGATCGTCGCGATAGAGGGAGTGGACGGCATCTTCGTCGGCCCGTACGACCTGTCCATCGCGCTCGGAAAACCCGCCCGGTTCGACGACCCCGCCTGCGTTGCCGCCATCGACCGCGTCCTGAAGGCCTGCAGAGACGCCGGCAAATTTTCGTTTATCTACACCGGAGAGGAAAGCGAGGCCAGAAAATATTTCGCGGACGGCTTCGACGGCATCGCCTTCGGAATGGACACGATGCTCTACGTCAGCGCGTACAAAGCCCTGGTCGCGCAAATAAAACCCTGACCGACAGCCCCGCCCCCGTACAAAAGGGGGGTTCAGGTGGGCCGGGTGGGCTCTGCCCCCCTGATTTAAATATTGACGCTTGGGGGCTGCATGTTACGATAGGCAAAAGCATGACATCCAGGTTCAAAAGGAGACTGATCGACAATGGACATCAGAGCGCCCAGAGGAGTGCGGGATATCCTTCCCGACGAATCGTGGAAATGGGCTTACGTGTTGGACGTGACGGCGAAAACGATGGCCGACTTCGGCTACGCCGAGGTGCATCTTCCCGTTTTCGAGCAGACGGAGCTCTTCTCCCGCGGCGTCGGCGATACTACGGACATCGTGGAAAAGGAAATGTACACGTTCCTCGACCGGGGAGGGCGCAGCGTCACACTGCGCCCCGAGGCTACGGCCGGAATGGTTCGCGCGGCGCTCGAGCACGGTCTGTGCGTCCACGGCGCCTCCGCGAAGCTCTGGTGTCAGGGCCCGATGTTCCGTTACGAGCGCCCCCAGAAAGGGCGATATCGCCAGTTCTGTCAGTTGGACGCGGAATGCCTTGGCCTGCCTGGCCCCGTCGCCGACGTCGAAATTATCGCGCTCTCCGCGGAGATCTTTCGCCGGCTGGGGCTCAAAAATCTGGAGGTCGTGCTGAACTCCGTCGGGTGCCCGAACTGCCGCCCGGGATACCGTCAGGCGCTGGTCGACTATTTTACCTCGAAGAAGGAGGGACTGTGCGAGACCTGCATCGGACGCCTGGACCGCAATCCCCTCCGCGTGCTCGACTGTAAGCTGCCGGACTGCGGCGCGATCGCCGACGCGGCTCCTGCCGTCTACGAGCACCTGTGCGGGGAGTGCACGTCGCATTTCGAGGAGGTCAAAGCCGGCCTGACGCGCCTCGGGTTCGTCTATAAACTCGACAAACGGCTGGTGCGCGGGCTGGACTACTACACCAGAACGGCATACGAGATCCTGTCCGGCGACCTGGGCGCACAAAACGCCGTGTGCGGCGGCGGGCGTTACGACAATCTGTCGGAGTCGATCGGCGGCCCGCACCTGCCCGGCGTGGGGTTCGCCGGAGGCATTGACCGCATCGTCATGGTCATGGAGCAGCAGGGCGCTTCCTTCGGCGAAAGACCGCAACCCGCCGTCTGCGTGGTCGCGCAGAGCGAGGCGGCGCGCGGCGCCTCGCAGGTCCTGACGCACAGGTTGCGCAGGGAGGGGTTCGCCGTCGAACAGGACGCAGGCGACTCGTCCCGCTGGGCCCGCAGCTTCAGGGCACAGATGAAGAGCGCGGGCGGTTCGGGCGCTGCGTGGGTCTGCATCATCGGCGACGAGGAACTGGCGAGCGGCTCCGTCGCCGTGAAAAACATGAACACGGGAGATCAGGTCGTCGTCCCGGACGCAGAAGTGACAAGAACCATACAGACAGCGACGTCGGAAGTTTAAAGAAAAAAATTAACGGGGTCAGGGGACTCGTCCCCTGCGGGGTTTTTGTCGGGGGGCGGAGCCCCGCGGTCTTTTGGCGTGAGTCCCAAACGCCCTGTTTTTACACCCGCAAAACTGACCCCTAAACTGATACTTCTAATCCCACACAAAGAAGTAACCTGAAATTATTCATAATCATTCTTATGCTGCTTATTTCGATATTCCTGTGCGTCACGCAGAAATATATCCAACGGAACATCTTTGTAAAGTCCCTGTCGCCACTTAGTATAGTCAAAAGATTCCTGTCGAATCAAAGTAATAAACCGCTCGGCTTCCACAAGCCCAAGTTGTTCGGAAAGGATACGCATTCCTTCATCTTTAAGCACCGTATTAGTCAGCATCAGGATACCTCCTTATGAAGTCAAGAGGATTTATAATTTCTATCTCCGTTATATGCTTATTGAGCACCCTTTTGTCTGTGGTCAGAAAACAGTCCGTGTCAAGATGAATCGCACACGCAATATGAGAAGCGTCCATTTGTCGTAAACCAAGTCTCATTAAGGCGCGTGCCTTGTCTATAATTTTGTCTGAAAGATTACAGTCAGCAAAAGCAAGTTTTTTCCATTCCGCGATTCTATTTCGCACTTCTTCAAAAGGATTTGCGCCATTTTCATAGTCCAGTACAAACGACCAAAGCAATTGCAGCTTACCTTGACGAATCAGCTCCTGGATATGTAGCTTTGCTTCAGTTTCCAAGCGTATGACAAGCGAAGATTGGTTATCAAATGGTCTGTTAAAACAGCAGTTGTCTAAGTAAACTTTCATCGTATCTTTCACCGCTTGCGTTTTTTAAAAACCTGTTTCTATACTGTCCTTACTGCTAATTTATGGTTACAAAAGTTATGCTGGTAACAATTATAGCTTATAGATTGCTCTTTAGGGCGAAAGGGGCCACCACTGCACCACAGGCAGGGCAAACACATCAAAAATCAAAAGCGGTTTCTATGTCACAGAGCACAATACCGCTGGGCTTCGCCCCGCAGACCCCACTCAGGGGCCTCAGGCCCCTGAGAACCCCGTTTGGTCGCTTCGCTCCTCCTCTCCCTCCGGTTTCCTTAAAAACGTCAGGCTGCTTTCTCCATAGGAACGGACGTCCGTCAGGGTCCAGGTCTCGGGGACGAAAAGCGCTTCTCTCGACGCGTGCTCCACGACAAGAACACCCTCCCGTTTCAGGACGCGGGGCAGAGCCTTCTCCTGCAGCAGAGACGCCCCCCAGCCCTCGTTGTAGGGCGGGTCGGCGAAGACGACGTCGAAGACGCGCCCGCGCCGGGTCAGCCACGAAAGGGCACGCCGGAGTTCCAGCGACAGGACGGTCACGTCGGCCCCGCACCCGCGGGGCAGCGCCCGCTCTATGCCGGCGGCGCGGTTCTTCAGGACCTCCACCATAACGACGGAGGAAGCGCCGCGCTTCAGCGCCTCGATGCCGACCTGTCCGGTCCCCGCGAAGAGATCGAGAAACGCCCAACCCTCCGTCACATTTCCAAAACGCATATTTCCCAAACTCATCGAGTTCAGGACGCTGAACAGCGCCAGAAGAACCCGCCCCGACGTGGGGCGCACTTCCTTCATTTACGCACTTCCTTCATCCCGTACTGCCTGCCCCGACAGACGGCGGGCGAGGTCCTCCAGGGCGAACCGCACCGCCGGCGTCAGAAAGACCCTCGCCGTTCCGTCCAGTTTTATCAGGGTGCCGCCGTCGCGCGCGGCCACCTTCAGGTGAAAGCGCTGCTCGAACTCGCCGTCGGTGGATATCGTCTCGATGAGCCAGGTTTCGGACATGTTCGGAAGAGCGCTGCGAAAAAGCCTTTTAAAGACCCATCGCGCGTCGCCCCTGACGCCCGGCGCGCCGAACGCCTCCGCCAGCGACTCGCCGGACAGGGCTCTGCCCGTTTTTACGTGCACCCCTTCACACCCCTCGTTGTTCGGATCCTGATTTAAACCCCACTCCCGGCTTAAATCCCACGTCCGCCTCCGGACGGTGAAGCTTTTTGTTTTCACCACGGACAGTCTCAGGGTGCTTTTACCCATCGAGAGCCATTTGCGCTCGTACTTTGTGGCGGCGGAGCGCCCGGAATCGACCCTCCAGCCCGCGACGGACAGCGCTTCATGTCCCCCCAGAACGTCCCGCGCCTCGCACGCGTACCATTCCTCGTCCGTGGCCAGCTCGAAGACGCCGCCGACCTTCAGCACCGCGGCCAGATCGTCGGCAAACCCGCCGGCCGTGACGCGGCGGTGCGCGTGCCGTCTTTTCGGCCACGGACAGGGAAAATTCATCCAGACCCGATCCAGGGAGGCGTCCACAAAAAGTTCCTTCATCATGAACCGCGCGTCCGTGCAGATGATTTTCAGGTTGGGCAGGCCTCCGGCTCTGCGGGCACAGCGCACGACGCACGCCGGGGAGACCTCCATGCCGATCAGCAGGGTGTCCGGGTTCGCGGCGGCGTGCTGCACCGTAAACTCACCGTTGCCAAAGCCTATTTCCAGTTCCGTGCGCGGCAGTTTGGAAAAAATGCCGGAAAGACGCGCAGGATCGAGAGGCAGCTCCCCGGGAAAGAGAATGCTGCCGTAGTCGACGGCCGCCATCGCGCGTCAGAAGGTCCACTCGAAATCCGGAAGCCCCTCGGCCGTGATGCGCTTTTTGACGTCTTCCATAATGAACTTCAGAGACTCCGGGGTCCTGCCCTCGCAGCGCGTGGTAATGACGGGCTGCGTGTTGGAGGCCCGGATGAGGCCCCATCCGTCCGGATAGAAGATGCGCACGCCGTCGAGGGTGAGCCCTTTGTACTCCCTGAGCGCCTTCTCCCTGATTCGATCGATCGCCGCGAATTTTTTGTCGTCCGGGCACGCGATCCGGGCCTCCTCCGTCGCGGGATAGAGGGGGATCGGGGCCATGAGCTGCGACAGGCTTTTACCCGTGTTCGAAAGAATTCGCAGCAGACGCGCGGCGGCATAGAAGGAGTCGTCGAATCCGTAGTACTCGTCGGCAAAGAACATATGCCCGGAAAGCTCCCCGGCGAAAAGCGCGCCGATCTCCTTCATTTTTGCCTTGATGACGGAATGCCCGGACTTCCAGTAAAGAACCTTTCCGCCAAGGCGCTCGACCTCCTCGGGCAGGGCCATGGAGCACTTGGGCTCGACGATGACCTCCGCACCGGGGTGTTTTTGCAGGATCTCGGCCCAATAGAGGACCATCAGGCGATCGCCGAAGACGACCTCCCCCCGCTCGTCCACAACGCCCACGCGATCGGCGTCGCCGTCGAACGCGAACCCGACGTCCGCCTCCGTTTCGTGAACCTTTTCGATGAGGTCGCGCAAATTTTCGCGCTTTTGGGGGTCGGGGTGGTGGTTGGGAAAACGCCCGTCCGCGACGCCGTAAAGCGAAATGCACTCGCAGCCCAGCCCCCCGAGGAAACGGCAGATCAACGCGCCTGCCGTGCCGTTGCCGCTGTCGCAGACGACCTTCAACTGGCGCGGCCCCAGTCTGACTTTTGAAAGCAGCATCGAAACGTAGTCGTCGGCGACGTCCCTGTACTCGATCGTACCGACCCGGGCGGCCGTAAAATCCCCCCGCCCGGCGATCCTGCGAATTTCCTGAATATCGTCGCCCCAGAGCGTCGTCTTCCCGAAGGCGAGCTTCAAGCCGTTCATGTCGGAGGGGTTGTGACTGCCCGTGACCATGACCGCGCCGTCCAGGTCCAGGTGATGGAGGCTCCAGTAAAGCATCGGGGTCGTGACGACGCCGATTTCGCAGACGTCGATGCCCGTCGAAGTTATGCCCTGAGCGACCGCCTGCCGAATGCGCCCGGTGGAAAGGCGGACATCGCCGCCCAGCGAGACCCGCTTCACGCCCCTGGCGGAAAGCCACGTTCCATAACTTTTCCCGATGACCTCGACGACCCCGTCCGTCAAATCGACGTCGGCGACGCCGCGGATATCGTACTCCCTGAAGATGTCCGGCGAGATTTGCATAAGTTCCCCTCCACATTTATCTGTCTCAAATTTTCAGCACGTCCCTCAGAATACCCATGCCGCGCGTGACCAGCGCCTCGTCGGCCTGGCTTCCCATGTGGCCGATGCGGAAGACCTTTCCCGCCAGCGGGCCGTAATTTCCGCCCACGGCCAGACCCCGCGCGCGCAGCGCCGCGTCGAGCGATTCCCACGTCCAGCCGTCGGGGACATAAAAGGCGCTGACGGTGGGGGAACTGATGTCCTCGGAAACGGGGAAAAGCCTCACGTCCATCTCGCGCGCCAGCCTGCGGCACAGCGCCGCCGTCCGGGAATGACGGGCAAACGCGTTTTCCATGCCCTCCTCCATAATGGAGGAGAGCGAGATATTCAGCGCCTTCATCCCGTGCCAGTCGTGGGTATAGGGCATATAGCGGACGGCCGGCACGTTCCGCCACGGCAGATACGCGTCGCAGCCGTCGTAGTTCACCTCTTTGAAGACCTCCCACGCGCGGGCGCTGACCGTCGAAACGGACAGGGACGGAGGAAGGGAGAGCACCTTCTGGCTGCCCAGAAGCCCGATGTCGATGTGATTTTTGTCCACGTCGACCGCGACTCCGCCGCCGCTCGCCACGAAATCGACCAGAAACAGCGCGCCGACCTCGCAGGCGATCTCCCCCAGCTGCCTCAGAGGCGTCAGCGTCCCGCAGGGCGTCTCGCAGTGCACGGCCGCGATCACCTTCGGGCGGAAGCGCAGCGCGGCCTCCCGGACCTTCTGCGGGTCGGGCAGGGAGTCGTACTCCGAGACGACCTTCTCGACATCGACGGCAAAATTCTTCGCCATATCCGCGAAGCCCTCGCCGAAAAGTCCGCCGGCCACGGCGAGGAGTCTCTCACCCGGCCTCAGTGCGCTTTTGAGGCCCCCCCACAGGATGGACATGGCCTCGCCCGAGGTGATGACGACGCTCTCCCGAGTGTTCAGCAGCTTTTGAAGCAGCGCCTGATTCTGCGTGTAAAGCTCAAAAAATTCCGGTTCGAGGTCTGAGCTGCCAAAGTCCGTCAGCCAGGCCTCCCGTATTTTTTTCGGCACCGAGACGGGGCCGGGAACCAATCCTGTCTGATACTGCTCCATGCTGCCGCGATCCCCCATTTCCTGTTTTGCGTTTTTCTGCGGTCAGCGGGGTCGCTCCGCCTCCAGCGCGGTTGTCAGCCGGGCCGCAAAGTCGAGCAGTTCCTCCTCGGAGACGCTTTTCGTCTCGACCGTCAGTGTCCGGTTTCTGTCGAACGCTATTGCCAGAGCCTGGCCCGTGACCTCTCCACGCTCAAGTATCGCACTCTTTCCCGAGATGTTCAACGTCCTGTACGTGGACGCGAAACCCAGGGGTGCGTCGCTTTGCGAAACGGTTCCCTTCGCTCCACCCGGGACCCGAAGCGATCCGGGACCGCTTCCTTCCATCAGCTCGACCCCGATGCTCGCGGGGGGTGCGGAACGGATATAGACGCGGCTCTGCCACTGCCCCAGGTCCCTGGACGCCGTCTCGAACCCGGTGACCGCGAGGGGCGTGGCGCGCCACTCGCCCAGCATGTCCGGCAGAGGCGCGGCCTCTGAGGAAAACGCGGGAACCATACAGATGAACACCGCCGCTGCGAGCGCGTAAAGATTTTTCATTGCGCAATCCACTCCCCGAAAAAAGTTGCGTGCACTAAAAGTTATGGTTATTAAAGCCGTTTGCCGCTCAATGTCAACAACATTCAAGGAAGAAAATTAACGGATAACGAAACGAATAATGGGGTCAGGGGATAAGTCCCCTGCGGGGTACGGGGCAGAGCCCCGTGATTTTGCTTAATTGGTTTGCATTGGTTGACATTGTTTTGCATTATATGGTTTGCATTAAATATGAAAGCCCCAGGGTTTGGTATGCCGTGGGCTATAATTATCCGCGGACAAACAAATTTCGGATCGTTACGCGGACGTCCGGCAGAGCGGAGGAAAATTTTTGTATCGTTTTCACATGAAGATCTATGGCTGTCAGATGAACGTCTGCGACAGCGACAGGGTGCGCACCGCTCTGGGGCGGCGAGGCTGGATCGAGGTCCCGGAGGACGAGGCGGATATGGTCGTCTTCACGGGCTGCAGCGTCCGAGGCAGGGCCGAGCAGAAGGTGTGGAGCGAGCTGGGGCGTTATGCCCCTTTATGGAAGAAAAACCGGCGTCCTTACGTCGCATTGACGGGCTGCATCGCGCAGAGCCTCGGCGACAGGGCCTTTACCCGCTACCCGTGGATACGTCTGCTCTCCGGTCCCCGACATATCGGGCTTCTGCCGGACGGGCTCGAGCGCGTCATGGAGGACGGCAGGCGAGTGACGCTTCTGGACGAGAACCCGCGTGATTTTTACGATCTCGACGAGTTCAGCGGCGTCCGCGACAACAAATACAGGGGCTACGTAACCATCGCCCATGGCTGCGACAATTTTTGCACGTACTGCATCGTTCCCCACGTGCGGGGGCGCTTCCTGTCGCGTCCTCCCGTGGACGTCCTGCAAGAGGTCCGCCGGCTGATCGAGAGCGGAGCGAAGGAAATCTCGCTGCTGGGCCAGAACGTCAACAGCTACGGCAACGATTTTAAAAACGGCTACGGCTTCGCGCAACTGCTGCGCGAGGTCGCGCGGACGGAGGGAGTGGAGCGGGTTCGATTCGTCACCTCCCTGCCTCAGGACTTTACGGAGGAGATCGTCGAGGTCATGGTCGGTGAACCGACCGTCTGCCCGTCGGTGAACCTTCCGATTCAGGCCGGAAGCGACCGCATTCTCAGGCTGATGAACCGTAAATACACGCGGGCCGGGTACATGGAAAAGGTGCGGATGATACGCGCCCTCCTTCCTGAACCGGGACTTACCAGCGACCTGATCGTCGGCTTCCCCGGCGAAACGGAGGAGGATTTCGAGGAATCCATGAGCGCCCTGACCGAGGCACGCTTCGACCTCGTCCACACGGCGGCCTACTCCGAACGCGCCGGGACTCCGGCGGCGACGATGCCCGGCGCGCTGCCGCGGGAGGTTCGCATGGACCGCCTCGCCCGCGTCAACAGGCTGCAGGATGAGATCACGCTCTCCATCAACAGGGCTCTGGTCGGCCGACGCTTCCGCGTTCTGGCGGAGGGGCCCGCTCCGAAAGGCGACGGACTGCTGCAGGGCCGCACTCCGTCGGATAAGGTGGTTGTGCTGCCGGGCGACGAGGGCCTGTCCGGCAGTTTTGTCACCGTCGAAATCACCGAGGCCGAATCCTGGTGTCTGAGGGGAAAAATCGTCGATTGAATGGGATTCTTATATGCAATGTCAACAACTTAGGCAAAGCCGCTTAGGCAAAACCGTGGGGCCCGCCCCACACCCCGCAGGGGACTTGTCCCCTGACCCCATTAATTTTCTTTGATAAAACCTGTAATAGCTCTCTGATGGTCTACAGGATTTGCAGGTAAGATAAGGCTGAGGCGGCCTGACTGGCGATGGCCGCAAACATTCGGCCCGAGGCCTGAGGAGAGTCGAGAATATGTGGCGAGAGATTTGGCTGAGGCATCGCGCGGCGCTTTGCTCCGCGGCAGGTGTGTTGTGTTTTCTTGCGGCGGGGCTGATGGTGCGCTTCCTGCCGGGTGTGCAGGAAAAATTGGTTACAGAAAAGCCGGAGAGGGTGGAACCCGCCCCGCCCCGCCCGGCTCCCGCGTCGTTGCCCGCGTCGTCGCCCGAGTCGTCGAAGGAAGTTCCCGCGCCGCCGGTCGCTCCCCGATCGGCGATCTCGCACAGCGCCGGGCGGGGCGTTTTTGCCCTGGAGGAAGACGGAGGCGAGGCGGAGCTGATCCTGTACATCACGGGCAGCGTGCGTAAACCGGGCGTTTACAGGTTGCCCTCCGGATCGCGTCTTTTTCGGCTCGTCGAGCTGGCCGGAGGGCTGAACAGCTTCGCCGATCCCGCCGCGATCAACATGGCCGCCCCACTGGAGGACGGGATGCACGTTCACGTTCCAAAAAGGGAAGACCAGAAGCGAGCTCCGTCCGCGGGGTCGGTGGTTATCGTCGGGCGGACGGCCCCTTCCGTCGCTTCGCGTCCCCGGGGGAACGGAAAAACGGCTCCGATCGACATCAACCGGGCCACGGCGGAGGAGCTGACCGCGCTGAAGGGCATCGGTCCCGTGCTGGCGAAAAAGATTGTCGACTACCGCACGCAAAACGGGCGTTTCAGGAACCTCGAAGACCTGCTCCAGGTCAGGGGGATCGGAAAGAGCAAGCTGGAGACCTTCCGGAGTTCCGTGACCGTTGGCCCGTAGACCGTTGGCCCATAAATGACGCTTCCTGCGCGTGCGCCCTTCCTGGCGATTCTGGCCGGGCTCGTCGCGTCGCTGGCCGTGTCCGACCGCCTTGTTTCGTGGGCTCTGCCGCCGGTCGCGCTGGCGGTTGTGTGCGGGATGATGCTGACGTCCTTCCGCGTCGCCCTTCGCGGACAGTTGCGAGTGGCCGCTTTCACGATCTTCGTCGCGTTCTGCTGTTCTTCGTGGATCGCCTTTTCGCTGGGGCGACGACCTGCCCTTCCCTCTTTCGTTCGGACTGTCGGGACCGTCGTCGAGAGTCGCCCCTGGGGGCGACTGCACGTTGTGGCGGTGAACACGGAACAGGGCGGCTTCATTCTGAAACTGCCCTTCGCGGAGCTGGTCGAGGGACAGCGCGTCCGTATCGAGGGAACGCCCAGGCCCCTCAGGGGCGGCGGGACGGGAAGCGATTTCCGCGAGGACCGATACTGGTACGCGCGCGGCATGACGGCACAGATGACGTCCGTCAAATTCGAAATCCTCCCTTTCGAAATCCTCCCTCGACGGGGCTGGAGCATTCACCGCTGGCGTCACGCTTTATACCGTTCCCTGGCCCTCTTCATGCCGCAACGGACGGGGGAGTATCTCAACGCCGCCTGGACGGGCAAACGGGACCGGGAGCTGAACGAAAAACACAGACTGTGGGGGACCAGTCACCTTCTGGCCGTGTCCGGATTTCACGTGGGTATCCTGATGCTGGGGGCCTCGCTGATTTTTCGAAGGGGGATGGGGCGCGTTCCGTGTCTGAGCCTGCTGCTCTGGTTTTATGTTCTGTCGACCGGGGGCTCATCCAGCGCCGTTCGGGCGGGGACGATGATCCAGACTGCCCTGCTCGGAGAGCTTGTCGGGCGTCCGGGCAGGGCGATCAACTCCGTCTCTCTGGCGGCGACGGTGTTGCTGGTCCATTCTCCTTTTCGGTTCTGGGACATCGGCTGGCGTCTGTCCGTCCTGGCCGCTCTCGTGATTGCCGCCGCTCTGGAACGGGACGCCTCCGGCAACCGGCGCGGTCAGGTTTCGAATCCGGTCTTCATCAGCCCGCTGATCTGGGTCGCGACGTATCCGCAGGTCGCCTGGACCTTCGATTCCGTTCCCCTGGCCGGGCTTCTCATCAACTTCTTCGCCCCCGCCTTTTTCAGCTTCGCGCTTCCGGTCGGCTCCGTGATCGCCGCGCTCCGCCTTGCGGGCGTCCCAGGGACGGGTTTTCTTCTGAGGCTCGTCGAATGGCTTTTTGTCCTTTGGGAATCCGTCGCCGACGCCTTCGCGTATTTGATTCCATGGCAGCTTTCGTGGAGTCCGTTTTTCGTCCACTGCTGCGCGGCGGCTTCCATCGCGCTGCTGTGCCGCGCTTTTTTCGTGCCCTGGCGCGGCGTCCTGCTGCTGGCGCCTCTGGGCAGTCTGGCGACGTTTCTGCTGTTCATAGCGTAAGCAAAAAAGCAAAAAAGCAAAAGCAAAAAATCATGTGATCGCGTTCGCCTTTAACAATTCACAGATGAGCGAGGGGTTCGACAACTTCCTTGCCTCGATTGAAAAAGAAAGCGCGAAGGGAATAACTATCGCGCTATTTTCAATCCTTCTGATTCATATAAAGCGATCTTGTGGTCAAACGAAAGCAAAGTGAAATCGTTTCTGATGGCTTCCCAAATCAATAGCCTGTCGAACGGATCTTTATGAAACATTGGCAGATTGTAGTGCGTTATGATGCTCGCATCATCTATTTCCTTACGCAAATAGTAACTGTTTTTCAGCGCCTCGTAAAATATTTCCGGAGTTCCACCGTTGAGGTTCAATTTTTTTAAACGATATTTTATCGAGATTTCCCACAAACTGACAGGGCTGTAATATATGTCGTTATTCTCGTCCAGGATTATCGATTTGACGTTTCCGGACAAACGAGCCGTTTCTGTGAACGACCACAACAAAATATGGGTGTCGGCAATATAGTTCACAGGCTGATCAATTCCTCGTCAGTCATCTCGAATTCGTCCGCGAATTCTGCAGTCATCTTCCCTTCCAGTGTGCCCAGCTGTCTTACCCGCGATTTCTTCCATTTTTCATAAGGCACGATGACAGCGACGGTCTCTTCCCTTTTACCGTACGACACAGCTATTTCCGTTCCCGAAACCACTTCTTTGATGACGGAAGAAAAACTTGTTTCCGCCTCGGCAAGCGACAGCGTTTTCATTTTAATCCCTCCTCATTGTCACACGTTTATTATCGTATACTTGTCCACGCCAGTCAACGCAGATGAGCGAGGGGTTCGACAACTTCCCGCTTATAAAGGCTATAAAACCCTTTAAGTACAGCGCTTTTGCACAACATATTCTGATTAACCTGTAAACTCCCGTTAGGTCGTTGACATTGATTACAAAACCGTCTGCTATACTTTCGATATTTGCGGTCCTGATTTTACGAACATACTGCAAAAACTGGAGGTCTTTGCGATGCTGCTCGTTATGGACGTGGGAAACACCACGACGGTTGTGGGGATTTTTGACGGAGAGCGACTGCTCAGCCACTGGCGCTTATCGTCCATGCTGCACACCTCGGACGAGTTCGGGGTTTACGTTCTGACGCTCCTCGGCACGATCGGCGTGAAGCCCGATCAGATCGAAGACGCGATACTGTCGAGCGTTGTGCCGCCCCTCGACGTCCCCATCTGCGACGCCGTCAAGGCGTACTTCAACGCCGACTGTCTGAGGGTCAGCGCCTTTACCGACATCGGCATGGAAATCCGCTACGGCGCTCCCCGCGACGTGGGGGCGGACCGACTGGTCAACTCCGTGGCCGGCCGGCATAAATATGGCGCTCCGCTGATCATTGCCGACTATGGCACGGCGATTACCCTCGACGTGGTCTCCCCGGACGGCGCGTATCTGGGCGGAATGATCGCGCCGGGGCTCGTGTCGGGGATCTGCGCGCTTTTCAATAACGCGGCGAAGCTGCCGCAGGTGGGCCTGGAGATTCCTTCCTCCGCCATCGGGCGCAACACGAACGAGTCCGTTCAGTCCGGGATCCTGTTCGGGAACGCGGGGCTGACCAACTACCTGGTCGAGCTGATACGCGAGGAACTCGGATGCCCCGCTACGGTGGTCGCGACCGGCGGGCACGCGGAACTCATGGCGAAGATCGCAAAATCCATCGACCACGTCGATCCCTGGCTGACGCTCGACGGGCTGCGCCTTATTCATGAGCGAAACCGGAAAAATTAGGGTCGGCGGGCTGACGCTCGACAATGAGCTGTGGCTTGCGCCGCTCGCCGGGGTGACGGCGCCGCCCGTGCGGCAGTTTTTTTCTCAGCTTGGCGCGGGGCTGACGCATACCGAGATGATCAGTTGCATGGGGCTGGTGCGCGGCAACCGCAGGACCGGGGAGATGCTGCGGATTTTACCCGGCGAGGGGCCCGTCGTCCTGCAGCTTTTCTGCGGCGACGCCGACACGATGGTGAAGGGCGGGGAGGCGGCGCTGGAATGGAGCTCTGCCCTTTCAAGCGCCGCTCCTTCAAGCATCGCTTCTTTATCCCGACCTTCGCCCCGGCGCTTCGCGGCGCTGGGAATCAACATGGCCTGCCCCATGCCAAAGGTGACGAAAAGCGGGGCCGGCGCGGCCCTTCTGGAGGCTCCCGAAACGGCCTTCCGGATGACCCGGGGCCTGAAGGCCCTGGGTTATCCGGTGTGGCTGAAGATTCGCCAAATTCGTCAAATTAACCACTCCGGAAAAGACGCGGAAGAGACTCTGCGCTTTGTGGAGGGGCTTATCGAGGCGGGCGGGGACAACGTCTGCATTCACGGACGCACTCCCGCCCAGCGGTACGAGGGGCGCGGGGACCGGACGGCGATTGCCGCCGCCGCGGCGCGATTTCCGGGCAAAATCAGCGCCAGCGGCGATGTTTATACCGTTGAAGACGTGCTGGAGTACCTGCACATGGGGTGCGTCGGCGTGATGCTGGCGCGAGGGGCGCTGGCGAATCCGTACCTTTTCCCGCAGGCGCTTCACGCCCTTGGCCGGAAAACCCGGGGCTCGGCGTCTCCCACGATGGAACAACAGGTCGAGCGTCTGAGGGCACTGGGGAACGACGCCCGGGACGTCTGCGGTCCCCGCCTGGCCGTCGTGCTGCTCAAAAGGCTGGCGGGAGGCGTGCTCAGAGGAATGCCCGGCGCCGCGGACCTCCGTCGCCGTCTCGGCGAGACGACGAACCTCGAAGGGCTGTTGGAAATTCTGCGCGAGAGCAGTTCCGCGTGACCCTGTGATCTTATGCAGAGGCGCCCCTGACAAATCCGATAAAAAACGCCAGGGGATGCCTCTGTCGTTAAATTCCCGGTAGTGGGTCTAACGTGTTGACGGACTTTCATGAAGGCGTTGATATCAATGTTTGAAAACTGTCCATCAACACGTTGAGTCCACGGCCAAATTCCCAATGGGGCTCCGCCCCATGCCCCGCAGGGGACGAGTCCCCTGACCCCGTTAATTTTTTTCCCTCAGGTTGTCGACGTTGGTTAAATTACCGCAAAAGCGTCAGCATGACGCCCGCCGCGACGGCCGTCCCTATGACTCCCGCGACGTTCGGCC